>CAIVQM010000043.1 GCA_903908025.1 uncultured bacterium | reverse complement strand
GGTGTCCTCATCGACGCACCGCACCGTGCGCGTCTCGATGATGTGGTACGACCAGTCACCCCGGCCCTTGTTGATGTCCAGCACCAGCTGGTCGATGACCGCCCGCGTGTCGGTGGCCTCTGTTGTGTCTGCCATCTGCGTGCCTCCTCTGCTGCTTCCCTTGTCATACCAGTATATCAGACTGGTAACTGTGTGTCAATAACTTCCAGCTCGTCTTTGCGGGAGTGCGGAGCGCACAGCCGCCACTGGCCGCGCTTGTTCACGGCGGTGTTGGCGCATCTCCGGTAGTCGTCATCGAGGATGGCTCCGTCGCACTGCGCCCGTTCCGTTCCAAGGAACCTGACCGGCGCGTGTCCGGACAGTCGCGCCATCACGACGCGCTCAGGCACCGGATGCGCCGACCGCCTGCGGGTACTGCGCCGCGAGCAGCATCAGCACGACGAAGATGGCGATGACCAGCACCGCCATCTCCGCCCGCGTCTGCCGGACCTCGCTCATCGGTCGCGCGTGGCGACGGCTCACGCCGGTTGAAAGACCGGCGCGAGGGTTGCGCGGTACGCGGAGAACTGCTCGTCCATCCAGCGACCGGCCTCGCTCGCGGTGAGGAACTGCCACTTCATGTCGGGGTACGAGCCGCCCCACACATACGGCGTGGCGATGATGAACTGCTTGACGCCCAGCGCCTTTGCCAGGCGCAGGATGTAGAAGCCGAATGACGGCGCGCCGCCGAGGCTGTTGTACGCCTTGGCCATCGCCCGGTTGACCCGCGCGGCGACCTTGCCCATCTCCGCCATCTCGGCAGAGCCGTACCGCTCCCCGATCGGCTGAAACCACACGCACCCGCCCGGATCCTCGGTCGCGGCGTACTTCTCGGAGACGGCCGCGTCCGCGTACAGCCCCTCGAAGCCCATCGTCCCCTCGTACCACGAGTTCTGGATGTTGCGCGGGGAGCCGTCCTCGATGCGGACCAGTTCCGCCTTGCCGCGCCAGGTGTCGCCGTCCTGCCAGCTGTACTTCTTAGGCTCGACGCGAGCCGTGAGCATCAGCGCGAAATCCGTCGTCTGTGTTGCCATCTGTGTCCTCCTGCTGCCTGCCTTGGTGTTACCAGTATATCAGATACTAATTGTCGAAACAATAGCAGAAACGCACCTGCTCTATGGTCTCGTTCTCCATCATCGCCCGCATCGCCGCCACGATGGCCCGGTACCCGCCGAGCAGCGCCTTGGGGGCGAGCCGCTGCGCCGTCTCCACGACGCTCTCCAGTTCCGATGCGGTGATCCAGTTGACGGAGTGCATGTCGGGGTCGGAGATGCGCCGGTACTTGCCGTGCCAGTCGTCGTCGATCCACTCTGACCCGAGCCGGATCCACTCGTCTGCCTCGTCAGCGGTGATGGCCGTGCCGTCGCGCGACACCTCTCGCTCCGCCATGCCGCGCACGACGAGTGCAGAGTCCATCCGGTCGAGCATCCAGCCCGCCTTGTCCGGTCGCCCGCGCTTGGGGACCATCGTGTCGGCCTCGTGGTGGTGGCGCGCGCCGAGCAGCCCGAAGATGTTCGAGAATGACACGCCGGGGTAGAACTGCCCGAATGACTGCGTGTGGGACGACCCGACGCCGAATGACTGGTCGTACTCCACCACGCAATGGATGCTTGTGCTCATGCTGCCTCCTGCTGCTGCTGCCTTAGTGCACACATCATATCAGATGTGTGCTGTTCTGTCAACTACATCTAGTTGACTGACGCGAGCCTCGTTCTTGCCTTTGCGACCATGAGGCTCACCGCCTGACGGGTGACGC
>CAIVQM010000042.1 GCA_903908025.1 uncultured bacterium | reverse complement strand
CGTGGCGTCGATGTGCTCGTCAAGCGCTACCTGACGAATCCGATCAAGCATGAGGTCGATCCGGTCGAGACGCGCTCGACCGACATGGTCCACCACGTCTTCACCGTCGATTCCGGCGACAAGGCTGCGGTCGTGCGCGACCTGGCCGCAGGCCGCGGGCGTTCGGTGCTCTTCACGCGCACGAAGCATCAGGCGAAGAAACTCGCGAAGCAGCTGACCGAATCCGGTATCCCGGCGGTCGATCTGCACGGCAACCTGAGCCAGAGCGCACGCGAGCGCAACCTGGCCGCGTTCTCGGACGGAAGCACTCGCGTCCTTGTCGCGACCGACATCGCGGCCCGCGGGATCCACGTTGATGAGGTTGCCCTTGTCGTGCACGTCGATCCGCCCGCTGAGCACAAGGCGTACCTGCACCGCTCGGGTCGCACGGCTCGCGCGGGTGCGGCTGGCATTGTCGTGACGATCATGACGCCGGATCAGTCCGGTGATGTGAAGTCGCTGACGAAGCAGGCCGGCATCAACCCGACCTTCACCCGAGTTCAGCCGAACAGCCCCGAGGTCGCCAAGGTTCGCGGCGACCGGGCTGCACACGTCGCGCCGGCCCCGCCCGCGCCGCCTGTGCAGGCCAAGCCGAAGAGCACGGCACCGCGGGCGAGCGGCCAGCCGAACCGCAACCGCCGCAGGGCGCGCTAGCCGCTCAACCGGCGGCGACAGCCCGAGAGCTGCCCCAGCACTTCGATTGGCATGCCGGCTGTCCCCTGTTTGCGGGAAACCACGGGGGCGTCAATGCGGCATCGTGGGGAAACTCCCCTAGCCTCTGCGTGTGAAGCGTGATATCTCGGTCCGAAGAGGCCTGTCCACTGTCGTGTCCATCGCTCTGGTCGCCTCGGCGATTAGCCTTGCCGCCGCACCCAGCGCATCAGCTGCGGAGCTGGCGCCGGCGATCTCCGTTGACAAGCAGCTGACCCAGCAGATCGACGACCCCACGGCCGACAACTCCGTCCTGATCGGCGAGCCGGTCGCGTACACGCTGAGCGTCTCGAACGCCCGTGGCACTTCGGTCGGGCGTGCCTACAACGTCTCCGTCACTGACGTGCTGCCCGCTGGTGTCGGCTATCTCGCCGGGTCATCCAGCATCGGCGAGCCGAAGGTGATCGCGAACGCGCCAGCGATCGGGCAGACCACCCTCGTCTGGTCCAATCTCTTCGATGTCAGTGCGGCGGGCGATCAGGAATTCACCTACTCGGTGACCCCCGACGTGGACCTGCTCCCCGTCGGTTCATCATTCGTGAACAACGCCTCTGCATACGCAACGAGCGACCCCTTCGATGTCCCCACCTTCGGCACCACGGGTTCCTGCGCGACCTCGTGCGACTACACGGCAGCCGATACGCAGACCACGGTCATCAATGCCATCGAGATCCGCAAGAACGAGCCAAGCCCGGAGGGCGAGCTCATGCGTGGAATCCATGGCAGCAACTCGACGATCTACACGATCACCGTCACCAATAACAAGGTGCGTGCCACCAACTCGATAGCTCTCTCGGATGCGATCCCCGCTGGCATGGAGTTCCTCGGGTGCGGTGCCGTCGACAACACCACCGGCGGCTTGCTTGAGTACGTGGGCGCTGAGCCCCTTTCGGATGTTCCGCCCATCGCGGCACCGCCCTGTCGTCCGCCACTCACTGTGGACACCGTTGATGGCGATCCTGATGCGGCGGGACCAGCCCCGAGCGGTGTATACACGGATGTCACATGGGAACCATTCGACCTCGCTCCCGGTGCCACACGCACGTTCACCTACCGCGCGGGCATTCCGTTGTACGAGAACACGACAACGTGGCCCAATGGCAAGCCGGCAGACACCAGCGGTGAGCAGGCGGCGAACCTGGACAACAACAATGGGCCGTCTACTGCGGAACGGCTGTCCGAGACGACCTACACGAACTACGCTCGAGCGACGGGCGAGTATCAGGGACCCGGAGTCGGCGGGATCGAAGGCCCGGTCTCGGTGGTTGCGGAGAACACGGAGAACGTGACCTCCGAGGATCTGGCGATTCGCAAGTCCGTCTCGCCGAGCACCTTCACGATTGGCGGCACGGCGACGTTCACCCTGACGACGCGAACGTCCGAGTACCGGGATTCCGCGGCCGTCGACATCGAGGACACGCTGCCAGACGGCCTGACGTTCATCCCCGCGAGCGCTGCCGCGACGTTGAATGGCGCTCCAACGACCCTGGACGTGGCTGTTGACTCCGCTGTGGCGGGTGCCGTACGACTCGGGTTCGCGGCAGCCGGGGGATCGCTGCCCGCGGGCTCAACCCTCGTGATCACATTCAGGGCCGCCATGGATGCGGAGTACTCGTCCGGTGCACCGACTGCGTCCGGTGATTCCTATGTCAATCGTGTCGCGACGACGGGCACCACTGACCCGGCTGTGGACCCGCTCGACCCTCCGGGTGGCGGTGGTGTTGAGGGCTCCCTGTCGGTTTCCGATATCAGTTCCGCGACGATCACGAGCACGCTGCCCGCGAATGACAAGCGGATCGGGCAGGACCGGTCGGTCACCGACTGCTCGATGCAGACGTACGGCGATGCGATCCCGACGCCTCCATTCCAGATCGGCGACACCATCTGCTTCGACCTGACGGTCCGTTTCACCCCGGGTTCGAGTGTCAACAACGTGCTGTCACCGCTCGTGCGTGACTTCCTGCCGACCACTCTGCGCTTCGTTCCGGGCAGTGAGACTCTCGGCCCGGACAACACGCTGCCCGTGAGTCAGATCGCGTTCTCGGACGCCACCGCCGGAGCAGCAGGGGGTTCGTTGATGTGGACTCTTGGCGAGGTCGACGCACAGGCGACGAATCCAGGCCAGCTCGTTGTGCGCCCGCTTGCCGGTGGCGTGGGTGCGGTGTTCCAGGTGCGGTTCGCCGCCACGGTCGACTCAACCCTGCTCGATGCCAGCAAGGAGCTGACCGGGAACCTCCTCAAGACGAGCGGACTGGACTCGTCCGGTGCCGCCTACACGGGCCGCGATCAGTCCGACTTCGAGCTCGCGGGCAGCCAGGTGGCTGTCAGCAAGGGCGTAGCCCAGGTCAATGGAATCCCTGCCACCTCCTTCCCGCCCAATACTGACAATCAGACGGTCAAGGGCGGTGATCTCGTCACCTTCCGTGTGGACGTGACGAATGTGGGCACGACCGGAGCAGGCAGCGACGTCCCGGTACGCAACCTGTCCGTGGTCGATGAGCTGCCGGCGGGATTGCCGTGCGCGACGGTAAGTGCGGTGTCGGATGCCGGCACCTGCTCGGACTCGACGGTGCCGAGCAGGATCACATGGGCGGGCGTGCCCGATGAGATCGCCTCGGGCAAGTCGAAAATGCTGACCTACGACGTGCGCATTCCAGCAGATGTAAGCGTGAATGCGAACTACGTGAACCGCGCGACAGTCCTTGAGTACGAGTCGTTGACGAACAGTTCGTGGATCACCAACAAGCCGGTCGACATCACCGACGTGAGCAATGTGCGGACGCCGGATGCATCGATCGTGAAGACGGGCGTCACGTCGCTGAACCTCCCGAACAACAACCTCAAGGCGCAGTTCACCGTAGGTGAGGAGATCACCTACACGATCCAGGGCAGTATCCCGGTGGGCACCACGGCGCTCAACGGCGTTATCCGGGACGATCTGCCGACATCACTTCAGTACGTCAGCAGTTCGGCCACGAGTTCGGTCTCGTCCGATGCCGGGCAGAGCGTTGCACCGGGTCAGTCGCTGCCGTCCGGCGCGGCCCTGGCACGGTCCGGGAGGACCGTCACTCTCACACTGCCGAGGTCGGTGACCAACGATACGAAGGCCGCGCTGATGTACAGCGTGACTATCACGGCGAAGGTGCTCGGGGGGAACTACACCCATGGTGGCGGCATCACGAACACGGCGCGCTTCTCGGGCAGCGGGTTCAACCGGACGTCGCAGTATGGGGCCAAGGTCGTGCTACCCAACCCGGTGATCGCCAAATCCAACGACGCGACGGGAACCGTCGATGACACGGACACCATCACCTACACCCTGCGCGTGACGAACCCGTCGCCGGCCGCTCCTGCGCTGCCGCGTCCGACCTCCTACGACACGACTGTCGTTGACTGCGTCCCTGCCGGAATGACGTTCATCGACTATGGCGCGACCGATGGTGCGACAACGGATCCGGCCGCGCCCGGCGATGGAGTGAATGGCTGCGCTGTCGGGCTGACGCGGATCGGCTGGACAGTTGGTGCGGTGGCGGCCGGTGCTGCCAAGAGGCTGACCTATACGGCCAAGGTGGATGCTGGAGCCGCAGCGTCGGAGACGTTCACCAATATCGCGACGGTTCGCGGCAGCACCCTGGACAACGGCAAGCTGGATCCCACCGTGGAGGGTGTCTACTCAGCGAACTCGTCGTCGCAGGTGCGTACATCCAACGGTCTTATCGAGAAGACGGTGACACCGATCAAGGCTGCCGTGGGCGAGACGGTGACGTGGTCAATCGCGACGACCTACCAGTCGGGCCTGTCCTTCTATGACGCCATCATCACCGATGCGTTGCCGACCGGCGTGGATGAGGCGACAGTGGCGACGACGAGTGTCACCTGTGCACCCGCTGCGGCTTGTGCCAGTGTCACCGATTCGACCCTCAACCCGACATTCGGTTCAGAGATCGCACCCGTGGGCCGGACCATCGGTTGGAATGTCGGGGATGTCGGGCTCACCTCGACGGATGTCACGGTGACTGTCGTCTACACCGCACGCGTGGAGGCCGACCAGAGCCTGGCGAGTGGTGATGTCCTCACGAATACGGCGACGAGCAGGTGGGCAACGTCGAACAGCGGTTCCCTGGTGCCCGGAACGTCGGCTACCGCCGACCTGACAATCGTTCGTCCGCGACTGAGTGTCACAAAGTCCACGGAGACGGATGCTCCGACGCCGGGTAAGCCGTACAGCTACACGATTGTCGTCAGCAACGATGTGGGTGACGGCGTGAGCGCGGCTTATCTGGTTGAGGTGCAGGACTCGGTTCCCGACGGAGTCATCGTCGATGCGGCCACGATCTCGAATGGCGGAGGACTCGCTGGCGAAGGCCCAGATGGCGGCGGCGCCATCGCCTGGCTGCTTGATGGCCCCATCGCGCCCGGAGATTCCGTGACGCTGACGTACGAGGCGATGCTCCCGTCATCAGCGAAGTCGGGCTCGTTCACCAACGTGGTCGATATTCCCTCGTACTCGAGCTTCCCGACGCACGGTGATCCCTACGACGACGTCGATCCCGCTGAGGCGACAGTGGAGGTGGGCGACTCATTCGCTGACCTCTCGATCGTCAAGACGCCGTCTGGCTCGGCGACACCGGGCAGCACGTGGACCTTCACGATGGCGGTGAGCAACCTCGGCCCGTCGGACGCTGAAGGACCCATCTCTGTCGTGGATGAACTGCCAGCCGGTATGACTTTCCTCTCCGAGGGTGCGGACTGGACATGCTTCCCGTATGGCCAGACCGTCTACTGCGCCTACTTCGACGACCTGTCGGCGGGCGAGTCGGCGCCGGACCTCCAGCTGACCGTGCAGATCGCTGCGACGCCAACGACGGCTTCATACCGAAACGTCGCATCGGTCGAGTCGCTCACGAAGGATCCGCATCCGGGGAACAACGAGTCGAGTGCCACGGTGACGGTGTCGCCGAACCCGGTGAATCCGGGGCCGACCGATCCGACCGATCCGACGAACCCGGGCGGGCCGACGGATCCGACGAACCCGACGAATCCCGGTGGCACCGTGGATCCCGGCAACCCGGGCGGGTCCGGTGGGTCGGTGGTTCCGCAGAAGCCCACGCAGCCCCTGCCGCTGCCGGACACGGTGGAGCCGTCCCGCCCGACCGTCGTGCTGCCTGGCGGAATCGTCTCCAATGCCGGGCAGCCGGTGCGGGCCACCGTCCAGTGCCGGCCGCTGTGGCGCTACTCAGACAAGGTGGCGCTGGCTCTCGACGGTTCGTGGATTCCGCTCGGCGACACTTCCTACTGCTCCGTGAAGGAGCGGTCGAATGGCGAGGTGTCGGTGACGGTCGGCTATCCCGGTCCGGTGCTCGTCAAGGTGACGTACACCGCACCCAAGGTGCCCGGCTACACGTCGTACTCGAAGGTGAAGCGCTACGTGGTGGTGCCCCGCTAGGCACCGCGGGCTCCGTGGGCGCTGATACGTTCGCGCGATGACGAACGTTGATGCGGCCCGGCGTGCCGTGACCGACGGCTACCTCGCGGCGGTCGGGCTGGAGCGAGTGGATCCGTCGCTGGAGTTCCCGGGCATTCCTACGTGAGGCACGGAAGGCATTTCGCGGGCACTTTTCATGAGCCTCGTCGAGGGCTGCCCGCCGACGAAGGCTAGGCCCCGGAGGAGGCGAAGGCCTCATTCATGCCTAACTGATGCCCCATGCGCCCCGCCTTGGTATGCAGATACGCGAGGTTGCGCTCGTTGGGGTGAATCTCGAGGGGGATCCTCTCTCCGATCCGAAGGCCGTATCCCTCAAGGCCCGCCCGCTTGGCAGGGTTGTTGGTCATCGGGCGCATCGATCGGATGCCGAGGTCGGCGAGGATCTGTGCGCCCGTGCCGTAGTGAGGCGCGTCGGCTGGCAAACCTAGTTTCAGATTGGCGTCGACCGTGTCGTGGCCAGCATCCTGGAGTCCGTATGCCTGCAGTTTGTGGAGGAGGCCGATTCCCACGGCCCTCGTGGCCCTTGACGTGCAGGAGGGCGCCGCGTTCCTCGTCAGCAATGGCCTTGAGTGCTGAGCGCAACTGCGGACCGCAGTCGCAGCGCAGCGATCCAAGTTCGTCACCAGCAACTCAGTCCGGCGACGGTACGAGATCAGATCGGCGATCGAGATCATGGCAAGGAGGTGTTCGTCGGCGAAGGTCCGGCACTCAGGTGCGGGAGATCGAGGCGGTCGAGGATCGGGCCGTCGACACCCACGCAGATGGGTCCGGATGTGTAGCGGGCCATCAGGGCCGTGAGCTCCGCGGTCACCTGGGCAGCAGCCAAGACCACGTCGCCCTCGTTCTCACGGTCCTTGTCGTCGACGACGATAACGGCCTGCCCCTGGCGCATGGCCTCAATGGCGGGGTCCACGGTGTCCAGACGAACGTCGTCCGTGAGGCGCTGCCTGCGCTACCGAGGGAGACGCACTACGCGGGCCTCGGTCGTCATCGTGTCGGTCATGGGTGCCCCGTCGAGCCTTGAGTCCTGACGGGATCGCATCACTCGGCACCGATCGCGAAGCCGGCATCGAGTTCGACCCTGCTGTACGTCCGGAAGGCGATGTGAGTCTGGGTGGAGAGAACGCCCTCGATCGACGTGATGTGGTCCGTGACCACGGTCGGAACGGCGTCCAGTTCCGGCACCTCTATGAGCGCCACTATGTCGACTTCGCCCGTGAGGGAGTACACGTGACGCACGTTTCTGAGGGCAGCAACTTGTTCACACACAGCGTTGACGTGCCTTGGTTCGGCATTGATGAAGCACAATGCGGTGACCATGGCATCAGCCTCCCTATCGGACGGGCGTCTTCACGAGCGAAAGGTCGTCGCTGCGGTAACGAGTGCGTTGACCAAACCGGCATCCACTTGACGCCTGACAGGAGTCTCGGGGTGCCATTGGACTCCGAGGTAGAACGGATGCTCAGGGTCTTCGCACGCCTCGATCGTGCCGTCGGAAGCCCAACCCGTGACGACAAGGTCTCCTGCGTCCCTGACCGACTGGTGGTGGGACGAATTCACCGTGGCCGCCTGAGTGCCTAGGGCACGCGCCACCGCTGACCCGTCCATGAAGGTCGCGCCATGGTCAACGAACTCGCCTGGGCGTTGGCGATGTACCAGCGTTGAGACATCCGGCAGGTCCTGGTGGAGGGCGCCCCCGTGAGCGACGGCCATGACTTGCAGGCCGCGGCAGATACCAAGCGTTGGCATGCCGATGATCCGCGCGTGTCGACTGAGAGCGATCTCGGAAGCGTCTCGAGACATGCGCGGCGTGTCGGCCATCTCATGAGGATCCTCGCCGTACAGACGCGAGTCGACGTCGGCACCGCCAGCCAGGATCAGACCATCGATGCGGTCCAGGAGGTCCAGATCGGGCTTCGGGTCCGGGGGTATGCACACGACTGTCCCCCCAGCACTCTGGACGATGTCGAGATACCACACATGAATGACCGCACCGATCTCGTGCCACGCGCCCCAAGACGACGGTTCGAGGTAGCAACTGAGGCCGATCACTGGTCGTGCCATGTACGTCCTCCCGCGCCGCTTTCGTGTCTTCCAAGGCCGTAGGCGGGCCTAGACGTCCTGGTGTTCGCTGTTAGCATCCATGCCCTCTTCTCGCCATAGCGCCAGCGAGTGGATCATGGGGAAGTCGTTGAACTGGAAGAGGCAGGCGTCGTTGTCCTGATCGTCATTGGCGTGTTCGTGCCAGGCCCAGGAAGGCACGACGAAGATGTCGTGCTCCTTCCAGTCGAATCGCTGGCCGCCGACGATCGAGTGTCCCCGGCCCTTGGCCACGTGGTAGACGACGGATCCAGTGTGCCGATGCGCGAGAGTGGCTTGCCCTGGCGAGAGCCGCTGCATGCGCGCTCCCATGGTGGGCATGACGGAACCACCGGTATGCGGGTTGACGTACTCCATGATTACGCCGTCATACGGAGTTCCGTCGCTGACCTTCGAAAGGTTGAGCAGTGCCTCGTAGGTCTGCTCCCATGGGTAACCGAGCAGTGGGGAGTAGGGCTTGGACCAACTGCGGCTGTCCGGCTTGAGGACGCCTGATCCGTGAGTGAGGATCGAAGTGTTGATGACCTTGCCTGGTACTTGGTGCAGGTCAGAGTGGACCTCGTAGAAGTTCGCGTCAAGGGCATTGACGAGCGGAATGTCGAGGCCGTCCTGCCAGATCACGAAGTTGTCGTCAGCCTCGTTGCCGTGCTCATGCCACGTGCCATTGGGAGTGATCGCGAAGTCATTCGGCCCAACGCGCAGACGGTCGCCATCCACGATGGTCCACGCACCGGTGCCCTCCACAACGAACCGAAGAGCGGACGCCGCATGGCGATGGGCGGTCATCGACTCGCCCGGATTCATGATCTGCAGACCCGTATACAGGAGGCCGACCGCGGCAGCGATGTCTCGGCGTCCGTCGTTGACGAGGTAGACGACGCGGCGGCCGGCCTCCTCGCCACGAACTAGGGATGCCGACTCCACCACGAGGGGCCTCATGACCTCGTACCGCCAGTGCATGGGCACGCTGGCTGGCTGGGGGTACCAGGGCTCGATCTCGTTGGCCACCGTCCACAGCGCTCCGGTGCCCACCTTCTCAAGCCGCGCGTAGTACTCGTCCAGCTCGGCGTTGTCATGGACCCGGGCGCGTCCCGGGATGTCCTCGATCCGTGCCATGTCCGATCGACCTGCCTCGCGATAAGGATGGGTGAGTAGGTCAACGATAGGGGCTCCCGCGGGAGAGTCAACAGTGTTGACTAGATTGGCCGGTCTGCTCTACCGTGCGCCAATGCCCAGTCACGCCCTCGAGCTTCCGCGCTTCCGCGCGGCAGCCGTTCAGGCCGCCCCCGTGTTCCTCAATGCGGCTGCCACGGTGGAGAAGGCAGGTGCCCTCATCCGGGAGGCTGCGGCCGAGGGTGCGTCTCTGGTCGTCTTCCCCGAGGTGTTTGTGCCGGGATACCCGTACTGGAACTGGACGATGACCCCGGTTCAGGGCAGCGCCTGGTTCGAGCGCCTGTTCCTGTCCTCTGTCGTGGTCGACGGGCCGGAACTCGCGGTCGTACGGGATGCGGCACGTGAGACTCGTACGCATGTCGTGATCGGGATCAACGAACGCGACCCGATCAGCTTGGGAACGCTGTACAACTCGCTGGTCTTCATCGATCCAGTGGGCGAGATCCTGGGCGTCCACCGCAAGCTGGTCCCGACATGGGCAGAGAAACTCACGTGGGCGGGCG
>CAIVQM010000041.1 GCA_903908025.1 uncultured bacterium | reverse complement strand
GAGCAGCAGGTGCAGGCGGCTCCCGAAGACTGGCGCGGCTGGTACCGGCTGGCGATCGGTTACGACGACGCGCGCGATCGCAAGCGGGCCCGCTCCGCGATGCGCCAGGCCATCGCCCTCCACAACAGCAGTTGAGCGGCGGGGCGTGGGGGTCAGATCTGCAGTTGACACCCCCACAACCCGCCGCTCAACGTCCTTGGGGGAGCCAGTGCTCGAGGCGGAGGCGGGCGATGTCGAGTGCCTCGGGCCGCAGCCATAGATCGGGCGACGTCGCATACACGTGCGTCGGCAGTACTCGACCGTCCACGGTGCGCACCGCAGACCTCTCGGCACGAACGCGCACAGGCAGTCCCAGGAACGGGCACGGCTCGGGGGCGGTCTCGATCCCCTCGACATCGGTCCAGGGCAACGCGGTGCGTCGCCACGTTGTGTCGATGGAGATCCCGTCGTCGTTGACGAAGGTGCCGACTACCCAACCGCGCAGGATCAGCACGAGTGCCGAGGCGGAGATGGCGGACCCGAGAACCGTGACGGGGGTGAGCGACGTTGTCACAGCGGCGAGCATCAGGGTGCCCGTGGTTACGACTAGCACCGCGGTCCCCGCGACGAGCACGGCGATCCGGATCGGGCCACGGCCCGTCACACGCACCCGGCGCACCTGTCGGTAGGCGCCGTCGACGGGGGCATCCGGGTCGGGGGAGGGCCACAGGAATCCGAAGATGGGCTTGCGGGGCTCGCTCATGTGCCTAACCCCGCGGCCCGCAGCGCTGCTGCCGTGACGGCGGCCACGACCACGACGACGAGAAACGGAGCCCGCAGCATAAGGGCGATGATGGCAGCCGCGAGACCGGCCAGTCGCGCATCGATGACGAGGGTCTGTCCGACGGCGAATGTCTGCACGGCGACAAGTGCGGCAAGGAGTGCGACGGGCAGCAGGCCCGCGACCCGGCGGACTGACGGGTTCTCGAGGACGGAGTGGGGCAGGAAGTAGCCCACCAACTTCTCGAGGTAGCAGCCGATCGATCCGGCGAGCACGGCAAACCAGATCATGTGCGCCTGCCGATGAGCATCGACGCAACGAGCGCGACGAGTCCGGCAGCGAGTACGGGCAGGCCGGGTCGCAGCAAGGGGGTCAGCACGAGTGCGACGGCGGCACCGGCCAGTGCGACAGCCCACATCGTGCGATCGACGAGTCTCGGCCAGAGCAGGGCGATGAACGCAGCCGGGATCGCGGCATCGAGTCCGAGGGTCGCGGGGTCGCCGATGGCTGCAGCACCGAGGGCGCCCAGCAGGGTGCCGATGTTCCACAGGACGTAGACCGACAGGCCCGTGCGCCAGAACGCGTGGCGGGCTGCTTCCGGCGGCTCGGGGTGGGCGAGCGCCATGGCCGTCGACTCATCGATGGTCAGTTCGGCAGCCGCCAGCCGTCGCAGGCCGGTGACCTGCAGGGTGGGAGCCATGCTGAGGGCGTACATGCCATTGCGGGCACCGAGCAGCCAGGCGGTGAGGACGGCAGCGATGGCCCCGCCGCCCGCGCCGAGCACCCCCACGAGGGCGAACTGGGACCCGCCCGTGAACATCAGCAGGGACAGGGTCTGGGTCTGCACGGCGGTGAGGCCGCTGGCGACGCTGATGGCCCCGAAGGACAGGCCGTAGGCGCCCGTGGCGAGGCCGATGCCCACCGCGCTGGACGTGATCCGGCGCCGATGGGAGGAGGGCAGGTCGGGCGTTGACACGGTTGGACGCTATCGGGATAGCCGAACGGCCGGATCGACCGACCCGATGTGGAACAGTTCCTGCGTGGAGTGGCCTGTGATCGCGCCGACATGGGCGACGGCGTGGTACCCGCGGAAGGCTCCCGAGTCGGCGACGGCGCTCGTGCTCCGTGATCTGACGTGGCTGGTCCTGCTGGTGCAGGCGATCTGGCTGCTCAGCGCTGTCTTCCTCAGTCCGCGTCACACCTACCCCGCCTGGTGCGCCGCGCTCGTCCTGCTCTCGGCGGGCACATGGCTGGCCCTCCTGGCGACGCAGTTCCGGGGCGGCTCACGCGCACAGAGCTGGGCGCGCTACGCCGATGTGGCTGCGGTGGCGGCGGCCGGCGTCGCCCTGGGTCTGTGCTGGGTAGCTGGGGCGATTGTCAGTAGCGAGGACGTGGGCTCGCTGGCGATCCTGACGGCCCTGCTCGTCGGATCGTTGCTGCCGACGCGCATCGCTGTGCCGGCGATCCTGTCACTCGCCGTGCTCTCACTGCCGCCGGTTCTCTGGCGCACTCCTGGCTACGCTGCGGGGTCGGAGATCGCCGACACTGCGCTGTGGGCCTATGTTCTGGCCGTCGGGATCGGGATCGCCGCCGTGCGCGGCGCGCTCGTCCGACAGGCGGCCGGCAGGGACGTCGCGATGCGCGACCGTGACCGCCGCGAGCGAAATCGACTGCTCGTCGAGGGTGTCGAGTCAGCCCTTCGCGGCGAGGAGCGGCTCCTGCACGAGACGGTCCTCAATACGCTGACGGCGATCAGCCGCGGTGGCATCGGGTGGTCCGCGCAGGCCACGCAGATCCTGCACAGGCGATGCCGGGAGGCCGTCGATGTGCTCTCGCGGCTCGCGTCGGGTGACCGTCATCCGGCCGCGTCCCTCGGGCTGGCAGCACTGGGTGCGGACATCGACATCCTCGTCGCGGCGCTCAGGCTCGACGGCGTGGTGGTGACGGTCCTCGCCGACCCGATGGATGACGTGCCCGCGAGGGTGACGGCGGCGGTGGGCACCGCCGTTCGTGAAGCCCTCAGCAACGTAGCTCGTCATGCCGCTGCGGAGCGGGTCTCCGTGCTCGTCCGGGTGCGCCGGTCAGGCGTCCTGATGGTCCGGGCTGAGGTCCGCGACGACGGCAGGGGGTTCGACATCCGTCGTGCCGGAGCCCGATTCGGACTGTCGCAGGCGATTGCCGACCCGCTCGCCGAGGTCGGTGGCACCTCCCGCCTGATCTCCCGGCCGGGGGCCGGCACGAAGATCGTCCTCCGCTGGGA
Source organism: uncultured bacterium (assembly GCA_903908025.1). Taxonomy (GTDB): domain Bacteria; phylum Actinomycetota; class Actinomycetes; order S36-B12; family S36-B12; genus UBA10649. Next base: position 1,896 of record CAIVQM010000041.1, on the reverse strand, counting down.
GGACGAGAGATCCAGCCCGCGTCGCGACCGCTGGCGTGCGCCCATCGTCGACTTCGCACTGCCGCCCGTGGCGGCTGTTGGCCTGTTCGTCGCGGCGACAGTCTCGCTGGCGTGGCTGCAGTTCGATCATCCCGTCCTCTCGCCCGCGGAGGCCGCCCTCATCTGTGCGCTGGCTGTGCTGGTGGCGATGGCCGCGACGGAGGCCCCGCTGCCCTGGGAGCTCATCGTCATCGTGTGCGCCGTAGGGCCGCTGCTTGCGATATTGAGATTGACGGCCGGGCCGGGCACCGAGTCCATGCTGGGAGACGGCTGGGCGCTGGCTGCCATCGCGGGCCTGTTCGTGATGGCAGCTGCCCTGGGACCGCGGTGGAGTTGGGTTCCCCTCCTGGCGGCTTGGCTGGTCATCGACTGGGACCTCACATCGCATGTCATCCAGCCGGCAACGGTGGCCGTGGTGGCGGCGGCGCTGCTGGGGCGCAGCCTGCGCAGCGAGACCCTGCGCATGGAGGAGAGCCAGCGCGCGCAGGCGAAGGCCGACGTGGCCCTCGAGGTCAGGCGCGAGGGCGTGGATCGTCTCCAGGTGCGTTACGCGGCCCTCGTCGAGTCGGATGCCGTGGGTCTGCTGGCAGGGATCGCTGACGGTCGGCTGGATCCCGATGACCACGAGGTGCAGCGCCGTTCCGGTCTGGAGGAGACGTTCATCCGAAATGTCATGCGCAATGACCCCGAGGCCGACGAGTTGCGGGCCCTCGTGGGCAGGCTCGCGCAAATCGCGTATCGGCGAAGCCTGCACCTGCAGACCGATATCGCGCTGCCGGTGTCGGCCGATGTCGCCCTTCCCCCGGGGATCGCTGAGTCATTGGGGGAGGCAGTGGCATGCTCGGTTCCGGACGGTTCGGCGCGACTGGCTGTGCGAACCGAGGGGGCGCAGGTGGTCCTGCGCCTGCTCACACCGATCGGGGAGGGGGAACGCGACATGATGCTGGGCCTGATGGTGCCGGGGCAGTTGACCGATCCGGGCGACCCGACCGACCCGGTACTGATGTGGGAGGTTCGACTCCCGTGGACGGACCGGTCATGAGCACGGGGCAGTCGCCGGTGGGAACGAAGAGCGCCATGCGACTGGCCATTGTCGACGACCATGAACTCGTTCGGGAGGGCCTGCGCGCCCTCATCGCAGCTCAGGATGATGGCTCCGTCGACATCTGCTACTCGGGCGCGCACGTCGCCGAGGCACTCGCGTGTGACCCGACGGTCGTGCTCCTCGACGTTGAACTCGGGCCTGGCGCTGCTGACGTCGCCACCAATACCGGGATATTCGACGATGCGGGGATCCCTGTCCTGCTCATCAGTGCATTCGACGAGCCGGTGACGATCCGCGCGGGGATGCGTGCCGGCGCCCTGGGGTTCGTGCCGAAGCGGGTCACCTACGGCCAACTGATGGAGGCATTGGAGATTGTGGCGAGGGATGAGCTCTATCTGTCCGTCGACCTCGCATCAATGCTGGCTTCAGCGGCGGACACCCCCGACCTCAGTCCGCGTGAGCTCGATGCACTGCGGCTGTACGCATCAGGACTGAAGATCTCTGCCGTCGCCCATCGCTTGGGCATCTCGCCGCACACAGCGAAGGAGTACCTCGACCGGGTCCGAGCCAAGTACCGCGAGGTCGGGCGCCCGGCAGGCACCAGAACCGAGTTGTATGCCGCCGCCACTCGTGACGGGCTGCTGCCGCCGGAGCGCTAGCCCGAAGGTCAGGCGAGGGCCGTCACGAGCCGTGCCTCGCGGACCAGCAGGTCTGACCCATCTGCGTCGGCGCCGACGAGGATGTCGCGCAGTGCGGTGTCGGGACCCCAGCCGGAGGAGAGCAGGAAGGCGCGCCGCGCCTCGTCGTCCAGG
>CAIVQM010000040.1 GCA_903908025.1 uncultured bacterium | reverse complement strand
CTCGAATCTGTCGAGGGGGTCGTTAAGCATGTCCACGTCACCTGTCGCAACTGCCTCGATGTACCCAGCAGGAATCGCCCGTTCGAAGTGGCCCGGTTTCCACGCGTAAGGCGAGGCCGGCACATACGGGCGCCCCGCGAGGAAACGGTCCGTCAGCGCACACGAGTCGATCAGGTGCGTGATCGGTCCCGTGGCGATGCCGATCGTGCCCAGGAATCCGCAGAAGACGCCGACCTCCGAAGGGAGGGTGAAGTCGCTGGGGCGATCGGGCCACTCTGCGGCCGACTTGTCGATCTCTCGAAGTGAACGGTTCAACCCGGTGCCATCTCCGATTGCCACGATGTTGGGCTTCGTATAGGCCAGTGACAGGTTGTCGAGCAGGCTCTTCAGGGTCCGGCCGTCGGCTGCGTAGACCCCTCGCTCATCGCTGACTCCGGCGTTGAGGTTCTGGTCGACCGTCCAGCGCTGATCCTGATTGTTGGCCAGGCTCGTGGGCGTGGCGCCGGCCGCCGTAGACGCGAGCAGCATGACGGCGACGGCTCCCACGCTGATGGCGATGCTCACCGATTCGTGACTCGGTTCGGGTGCCGCGGACGCGTCGGGTGAAGTGGGGGCTGGCGCACGGGCTGGCAGCGTGGCCAGCAGGAACATCGCCAGGTAGACGGGGACGGCCAGGAAGCGGCCGGCCATGAAGTCGCCACCGATCCAGACCACGTACCCCAGGTACAACGCCAATCCGAGGGCCCCAGCGCGGGAGAGCCTTGAGCCAACGGCGACTGCCGCGACGAATCCCGTCAGCAGTGCAACGAGGGTCACGGGATCGTGCTCGAAGGAGACGTAGAGGTACCGGAAGCCCTGGACGATCAGTTCACCCTGTGGAATTGCGACGTTGCGCTTCGCCTCGAAGGTGTTGGGCAACCACGTGGCGTAGGACGCCTGCGACCACATGAACCAGACAAGGAGCGGGAGCAACCCCGCTCCGGCCGCGGCGATCGTGGCGCGCCACTGCTTTCGCATGCGAAGAACCATCAGAACGACGACGGGCGCGATCAGGAGAGCCAGATCGAAGCGCGTGAGGATCACTGCGGATACGGTCAACCCGGCCAGGATTGCTGTGGCCGGACGTGGCAGCCGCCGGACGAGTCCCGCGCCTGTGTCGATGCCGAAGGCGATGGCCAGTAGGAGGCCCACGGACAGGTAGGCGAGGGAGTTCTCGAGGCCCGACGTCGCGTACTCGATGAAGGCGTTCGAGAAGGCCAGGAATCCGGTGATCAAGATGAGTCGGGCCGGTGATGATGTGCGCCAGACGAGCAGGGCCACAGCTCCCGCCGTGGCGAGCAGACTGATGCCGATGATCCCAACAATCCACTGATTGGACCAGGAACCGACGGCTACCCAAGCGAGGAACCACAGCGGGTGCGTGTATCCCTGGACGGCCTCGGTGGGGTTGTAGCCCGGTCCCCAGCCGTGCGTGATGTTCAGCGCCGTGCGCAATGTGATCAGGGCGTCGTCGGAAAGCCAGGAAACACGCAAAGCAGCGACCGAAACGAGAACCACCGCGACGATCCGCAGCGTCTTGACCCAACTCGATGTAGGCATGTGGCTCCCCCTCAAGGCCAGCGGGAGAAGCCTATGTCTCGGAAGCGGCAGTTGTCGTGCCGCGCATGGCGCGGTACTGCTCCTCCGTGGCGAAGGAGTGGCTCGCCCTCAGCGGGGATCCTTCGGGTACGAAGACGATGTCGACCTGACCCAGTGCACCGTCGAGGGGTCGGGTCCAGCCACCGGTGATGTCCCACACGACGAACCCGAGGTCGGCGAGCGTGGCGATGACGGTGGCGAACCCCGGCGTTCCCCGCATGAATTCAAAGAGAGAGACCTCGAGGCAGATTGCGACGGTCTCAGGCAGGATGCCCGTGCATCCCTCGAGTACCTGCAGCTCAGCTCCCTGCACGTCGACCTTGAGCAGGTAGGGGCCACCGAAGCCGTCCTGGGGCACGACGTCATCCACCCGTACGAGTCGAACGTGTCGAGCGTCGCCATCGGCGAAGGCCCCCATGCTCTCCTGCAGCAGGGAGGAGCCTTCGAGTTGGTCCTGGTGCACGTGGAAGACGGTCTCTCCGGCCTCCGGCCCCGCCGCGGCCTCGACGAGGATGCCGCGACGTGTGGCGAGGATCCGATCGAGATCGCCCCGAAACTCGGCAAGCGGCTCGAAGAGCACGAGGCCGGCATCGGGGAAGGCCGCGAACAGTTGGAAGGTGCTGATAGT
>CAIVQM010000039.1 GCA_903908025.1 uncultured bacterium | reverse complement strand
TGCGGAGCCGACATCGTGGTCGGTGAACTGCAGGCCTGTCTACAGACCCACATCTTGGCATTGCCGCGGCCGAGTTCCGTCGTAGACGACGACGGCGCGGTTATCGCAACAAACTCAGCAGAGTTCCTCGGAGCGAATCGCCCGCTTGACCTCCTCCGGGAGCGCGAATACCCGGTCCCGGGACTACCGTGGCGCCTCATCGTTCCCTCGGTGCGTAAAGCCAGCCGCTCCAAGACCGCAACGTAATCAGGGTCCGCGCGGCGGTGAGCTACCGCCGTCCGCAAGTGCGTTCAGGTTTCTCAATAACCCTTGACATCTAGTTTCAGTGGCTTAAGGTGACCGTATTCAGAATCCGCATACGGTCGATCGGATGGAGGCCACTGGCCACTTCGCCCGGCTCCAGGCAACGGCGCTCTTCATGTCACGAGCAATCATGACTCGGTAGTTGACGACCATCGAACGACGATGGCCGCTGCCCCAAATCACACATCCAGATCCCACCGAAAGAACGGAGACCCCACAATGCCTGTCACTAGCCCGGACCAGTGCCGCGATCATTCGGCCGACTGGATCGAGTACTTCTACGGCCGGCGCGGCGGTGAGATTCTCGCCCTGATCGATGAGGATCTGATCAACGAGCACAGAAGCAACCCCATGCAACTCAAGGCGCATCACAGCGCAAACCTGCACTTGGTGCTCAACTTCTTCCGAAATGCGCCCATCATCGGCAAGGAATTTGTCTACGCCGTGCGCCCATATGAGGCCTACCAGGTGGGGGTCGTGACCAGCCGCGGCACCGCAGGCGCTCTCCTCGATGACACGACGTACCCAACCGAGGATGAAGCGGTACACGCCGTCTTCATGGCAAGAGTCAACAAGCTGCGCGCGACCCAGAGCGCGCTCAACTCGAAGGTGATGAACCCATGAGCAAGCTTCGCATTCGCGGCTACTGTGACCGACCTAGCGTTGCCCCCGGCGAGACCCTCGGCTTTTACGTTTCCTCGGACGATCCAGGAGAGTACGCGGCCGCTCTCGTCAGAGTTGTCAATGGTGACCTGAACCCCGGTGGCCCCGGCCCCCGCGAGACTGTCGTAGACAACGCAGTAAACCGGAGTTACCCCGCCCGCAACCAACGCACACAAATGGGCGGCTACGTCGAGGTTCCGGATCTCCGCGGCGCATTGGCTGGCTCGGGCAGCCTGAGCATCCACGCCTTCATCAGTTCGATGCTGCCCACGCGCGGCCGTCAAGGACTGGTGTCCCGCTGGGACAGCTCGGCCAACTCGGGCTGGGCCCTGATGATCGATGAGGATGGAGCGCTCGCATTCATCACCGGTGACGGCACCGGACGGACGAGTATCGTTCGAAGCGATCGGCCGCTCTTTCCAGACACCTTCTACTCGGTCACTGCCGTAGTAGACGCCCGTCAGGGAACACTCCAACTGTTCCAGAGGGCCGTCGTCTCACGCACGAACAGTCGATTCGGCAAAGTCTTCCCACTCGACTCCGACACCACGGTCTCAGTCGCCGATATCGTTCTTCCCGCCGCTCCTGCAGTTCCCGTCATCATCGGCGGCCTCGCCGAGGCGGCGGGAGGGGACCGCACTTGGGTCATCAACAACTTCAACGGCAAAATCGATGCGCCATCTGTCTACAACATTGCGCTCGACGCTGCCGCGGCTGGGCGACTTGCCGAGGGCGACCGGATTGAAAGCGCCAACACTGTCGCAAGATGGGATTTCGGGTCCGAGATCGGTGCCGACGGAGTTCCGAGCGACCTCATTCGCGACATCTCTGGCAATGGCCATCACGGACATTGTGTGAACCAGCCGGACTTAGCCATGACGGGCTG
>CAIVQM010000038.1 GCA_903908025.1 uncultured bacterium | reverse complement strand
GGCCACCTGCACGCCTGCGCCACCGGCGGCCTGCGGCACGCCCCATGCGTAGACGATGACGTTCCAGCCCTGACGGACCTGAACGGGCAGCGGGCCGAGCGCGATGCCGGCGGTGCCGGCACCCGAGAGGCCTGCTGCGGCCTGGTAGGTGCCCTTGGCCAACGTCGTGGAGACCTCGTTCGGGTTGGTCAGGCCGGAGAACGCCACGTTGCCGTTGACGTAGATGTCCACGGCGGGGGCAGCGGCGATGTGACGCACCGTGATGCGGCCCTCACCAGCCTTGTTGTTCTTGCCCTTCTTGATGGCCGCCTGGTTGTTGACGAACACGTTCAGCGCCGGGGTGCCCGTCGCGCTGAGGTTCGCGGTGACGGTGTAGTTCTTGCCGTTGGCAACGGTCGCGGATGCCGCCAGGATCGGAGTGCCCGAGGAGTCCGTAGCCGTGGCGGGGAACAGCTCGAGGTTGTAGGTGCCGCCCGGGACCTTGACGGTCTTCAGCGAACCCGGAGTGAAGTCGTTGATCAGCAGCATGTCGTTGGCGTAGACATCGACGGTCACGCCAGGAATGCCGTGCAGGACGGACACGGTGGCCGTCTTGGGAGCGGGCGCTGCTGACACCGGAGTTGCCGTGGCCAGCAGGCCAAGGGGAACCAACGCCACCACAGCAACTGCTGCGCCACGCATGAGTCGTGAACCAATCATGTGGAACCTTTCGTTAGCCGCCGAGGGGCGGGGTGTACCGGACATCGATCCGGGCAAACCCGGTATTTCTCTGCCTTGAGGCTAAGCGACGTCCGGCGATTCCGCCTCCCGAGCCGACTCCATCACCAGGCGGCCCGGTCCCTGGCCCTTCGCTGCATGCATGGCGCGCCGCGCCCGATCGACGGCGTCGGCGAAGTCCGCCCCCACCGGCCACGCGGCCGCGCCCGCGGAGATCGTAAGGGGGATCAGGCCGGCATCAGTGCGGATGGGGTTGTGGTTCACCTTGTCCGTGATCAGCTGCAGGGTCGGTCCCACAGAAGAGGGATCAGCCGTGACGACGGCGAGGATCTCGTCGCCGTGCCACCGGGCAACGATGTCGTCTTCGGGCAGCGCCCAACGGGTTCGGCCAGCGACCGCGAAGAGGAAGACGTCGCCCAGATCACGGCCCCGCTCCTCGTTCAGCGCGGCCATCCCGTCGCAGCCGATCACCATGATGACGCGGGCAGTCGAGGTATTGGGACCGGTCAGGGTGGACAGCACGGCTGCTCGGTTCGGGAGTCCGGTGACGATGTCCGTCCCCGGCGACGTTGCGGGTGCGCCTCCGGCGGCCGTCGCCTCACGAGCCTGCGCTCGCGCAGGCGGTCGGGACTGCGTCTTCGACTGACTTGCGAGCACCGCGGCCGATGCACCGATGATGACGCCGACAATGATCGGAATCGCCTCGGAGAAGCGCAATCCGAACGCCGACGCCGACATGACCATGGCCGACAGCACCGAGACGAGCGCCACGATCCCCGTGAGCAGCGGTCGGCTGAACATCGCGGCGAACATCGGCACCGCGGCTAGGAACGCGATGCAGGCGATCGACTGGTGGCCCGAAAGCCCGAGGCCAACAAGGGCGGCCACCACGATGAGTGGCAGCACTAACCCGAGCAGCAGCTCACGCCGACTGATCACGAGCACCACCTCTCCATGCCCCCGTCGGCCGATCGTCGCAGTGTAGGTGCCGGGCGTGACGTTGCGGCTCAGCGATTGCGGGTCACGGAGCGGGGCACCTAGGAATCACCGCGGTCGGGCACACCATGCCCCCACCCCACAGCTAATATCGGACATTAATGGAGGGAGATTCATGGGCAAAAGCCGCGGTGGTGACACTCAGCACCCGGACGCCGCACATCCACGGAAGCTCGCCCGCGTTGTGGCCATCGGCGCGTCCGCCGGTGGACTGGAGGCGTTGCAGGGCCTGCTCGCGCAGATCCGGTCAGGAACCGGATCTGCGTTCGTGATCGCTCAGCACCTGGCCCCCGACCACGCAAGTCTGATGGTCGAGTTGCTGAGCCGAGCCAGCTCCCTGCCCGTCCGTGTCTGCGTCGACGGCTCACGGCTTGAACCTGATGTCGTGCTGGTGTGCCCGCCCAACTCCGACGTGACCCTCGTTGATGACGTCGTTCACCTGGCCACGCCTGGACCACGCTTCGGGCCGAGCCCCAAGATCGACCTGCTCTTCACCTCGCTTGCTGAGCACTGGCGCGATCGAGCCGTGGCCGTTGTTCTTTCCGGTACCGGATCCGACGGCGCACAAGGAATGCGTGACGTGCGGAGTGCAGGCGGACTCACCATGGTGCAGTCACCTGACGATGCCCGATTCGACAGCATGCCGCGAGCCGCCATCTCGCTCGGCGGCGTTGATTTCGTCGCCAGCGTCGTCGAGCTGGGCGACCGCCTGGCGGCCCAGCTCTCCGATGGCGGTGGCTGGCCGGGTGAGGACATGTCCCCACCCGCTGGCGACATGCTGCTGTCGATCACAACTCAGGTGCGCCGGGCCGTGGGCATCGACTTCTCGCAGTACAAGGAATCCACGTTGCAGCGGCAGATCCAGCGACGGATGGCGATTCGCCAGGTATCCGATATCGATGACTACTTCGCAATCCTGGTTCAGGAGGCGGACGAGGCGCGGGCCCTGTCGAGCAATCTGCTGGTCACCGTCACGTCATTCTTCCGCGACCCGCTCGCCTTTGAAGCACTGCGCTCCGCGCTCGGCGAGTACCTCACCGAGCGCGGAGGCGAGGATTCGATCCGCGTCTGGGTGCCCGGATGCGCCACCGGCGAGGAAGCGTATTCGATCTGCATGGTGATCAGTGACCTGCTCGATCATCCGGCCAACCTCAGCCAGCGGCTGAAGGTCTTCGGCACGGATCTGGATGAGTCGAGTCTGGCTATCGCTCGCCGAGGGCACTACACGACGAGCGGCGCTGGTTCGATTCCCGACGCATACCGCTCGCGCTTTGTCACCGAGACCCCCGAAGGCTCCTTTATGGTCGAGGCGCTGCGGGATTGCATCGTGTTCGCCCGTCACGATGTTGCAGAGGACCCGCCCTTCCCACGCATGGACCTCGTCTCCTGCCGCAACACGCTGATCTACTTCACCGATCCTCTGCAGGAGCGTGCGCTGGCGATGATGGCTTTCGCCCTGAGGCCGACTGGCCTGCTCCTGCTCGGCAAGTCCGAGAACCTGACGCGCACGACCCCCGGTTTCGATGTCCTGGACCCCGATCACCGGATCTTCGTGCGCAACCACGAACCTGCACAGCGACCGTTGACGGGAGCCCTTCGAACAGCCGTCCAGACTCCTCCAACGTCGGGAACCGCGAGAACGCGGATTGCCGTTGTCCGCGATACTGGACTGGAGCACCACACCGAAGTCCTGGAGGCCCTGGCCCGGTCGTCGGGCCAGACCCTCCTGATCCTCGACGACGACCACAGCCTGATCGAGGTCATCGGCGACGTCTCTCCCTACTGCCGGGTTCCCGAAGGTCGTGCCACGTCCGCGGCGGACTCGTACCTGCGACCCGAGCTCCAGGAGGAGGCCCGCGCGCTTCTGCTGCTCGCTCGGGCGAGCGGCGGCCGGGAGATCAGCCGGGCTATCCACCTCGGCGACCGGGACCTCGCCGTGCGTCTCGAGGCACGCACGCTCCCATTGGCCTCGCGCCAGCTGATCGTGCTCGCTTTCCTGCCGGATCCCGATGCAGCCGCCGAAGAGATACCCGCCATAGGGCCAAGTGAAGTGTTCAACAGGGAGATCCTCCGTCTCGAGCGCGCACTGCTCGCCAGCCAAGATGACCTGCGTAGCTCGGTAGCCGAACTGCAAGCCGCAAACGAGGAGCTGGAGGCCTCGTCCGAGGAGCTCCAGGCCGCGTCCGAGGAGCTCCAGGCGACCAACGAGGAACTCCAGGCCAGCAACGAGGAACTGCAGGCGACCAACGACGAGCTCGGCGCCGTCAACCGTGAGCAGCAGACGCGATCCGACGCCCTGCAGGAGCTCAACACCGACCTTGACAATATCCAGACCTCCTTCACCCAGGGCATGGTCATCGTCGACAGAGACCTGCGTATCACCCGATTCTCATCGTTGGCGGTCCGCGTCTTCGCCCTCATCCCGGACGACATCGGCACGCTGCTGACGCAGGCTCCAACGACCTTGCCCATGCCCGAGTTCGCGCAGGCCCTTCACTCCGTCGCCGAGGGCGAGCCGCGTCGATCGATGGAGATCGGTGACGATGACGTGTCGTTCCTCCTGCAGGTCGTGCCGTACCAGGAGCCGGACGGCCGCCGACGGGGTGCGATCGTGACCCTCACGGACATCACGGAGTTGGTCGCGCTCCGCCGCACCGCCGCGGATGCCTTCTCCAAGCTCGAGGCAGCCTCAGCCGCACTCGCGGAGCAGGCGACATACGACACGGTGACCGAGAAGCTGAACCGGGCCGCCTTCACCCAGGGGGTCGATCGTGAGTTGGCACGAGCCGCCCGCGCAGGTACCGACGTCGCTCTCGTCTGGATCGACCTCGACCGTTTCAAGAGCATCAACGACCATTTCGGGCATGAGTCCGGTGACATGGTCCTGCGCACGTGCGCGGATCGCATCGCCTCCGCTGTCCGCCAAACCGACCTCGTGGGCCGGATCGGGGGCGACGAGTTCGGCGTCCTGCTCACCAACGGCCCGACGGAGGGCGAACTCGACGTCATCCTCGAGCGGCTCGTCGCGGTGCTGGCCGAGCCCATTACCATCCGCGATGCCGAGGTCTCGGTAGGAGGCAGCCTGGGCATCGCCCTCTACCCCCGCGACGAATCCACCGCCGACGGGCTGCTGAGGGCGGCCGACGCCGCGATGTACGAAGTGAAGCGAAACGGAGGCAATGACTTCGCCTACTTCTCCGTCAAGATGAATCAGGCCGCCGAGCTGCGTCACACGATGCGCCGACTCGTCGAGCAGGGAATGAGGGATGGGGAGTTCGAGGTCTTCTACCAGCCGATCGTGCACACGAACGGCGGGCAGGTGTGGGGGGTCGAGAGCCTGATCCGGTGGCGCAGGAACAAAGAGATCGTACCGGCCGCCGAGTTCATCGCCTTCTGCCAGGAGAGCGGTCAGATCCGCGCCCTTGGGCTGTTGACCCTGGGTCTGCTGCGCGGTGACATCGCCGCGCTGCGCGATGCAGGCCACTCGGCGCTGCACGTGTCCGTGAACTTCTCTGCGGAGCAGCTGGCGGACCCCCACCTGGCCAGCCTCTTGGCGCAGTGGTCGGCCACGGATGGGCTTGAGCGCGTCGTCATCGAGATCGTCGAGTCGGTGTTCCTGCCGAGCAATGCCGACGGCCTGGCGACCGTCCAGGAACTGTCAGCGCTCGGAGCCGGGATCTCGATTGACGACTACGGCTCCGGATACTCGAACATCCGCCTCGTGAAGGAGCTGTCCCCCGACTACCTCAAGCTCGATCGCACCTTCCTGGGACCAGACAGCGAGATGGAGAGAGTTACCGTCCTCGATGTCGACCGGGCACTGATCCGCTCCGCCATCGAGATGGCGCACGCCATCGGGGCCGAGGTTGTCGCTGAGGGGATCGAGGATGCCGCCACGATG
>CAIVQM010000037.1 GCA_903908025.1 uncultured bacterium | reverse complement strand
TGAGCGAGGCCGCGATGAGAATCGCGAACATCGTCAACTCGATCAGTCTCGAGTGCAGTGGGGTGACAACGTCCACGACAGGAAAGGCGACGATCATCACCGGCAGCACTCGTGGGATCCACCAGACGCGCCACAGCGCGATACCGAAGGCGACGAAGCCGACCGACTCGATGGCCAGGAGGAACGGTCCGTTGGCCAGTCCGCGGACCGCCGTGAGCTGGACCGTCATCGCGATCAAGCCGATCCAGGCGGGAATCGGTGCGACGGCTCGGGTGATGAGGAATAGGACCGCAGCCCAGCCGAGCAGCAGCGGCACGGCCAGTTGGATCACGGCCGGCTGACCAGCCTCCGCGCGGGTCAGCCCGGCAAGATGCGCGAGCAGGAGGCCCAGGGGCCCGCCGACGATGATGATGCGGCCGATCATCAGGGCGGTCGGTGATGGCAGGGGACGTCGTCGTTCGTAGGTGCGGGGGGCAGTTGTCATCGTTGCTCACCTCGGCAGCCCGCCCCGGATTCCGGGCGTACGACGGGCGATGCCTCGTCCTAGTGGTCTGCGTCAAGTCGGATGCTGGTGATGTACCAGCGGAGAGCCGACCCGAGGGCCGACTTCCGTGACGCCCCCCGGTGCACGGTGATATCGGCAGGCTACGCCGGTCGAGTGCGGTCTGGCTAGGCCCGAGGCTAGATCGCCGGGTCGTCGTAGCCGCGGATGAGGCCGGCAATCTGTGTGCGCAGGCCGCCCTGCCGACTGGCCCGATCCGACCAGGCGCTCATGAGGCCGTTGCCGATGACGACAACGGCGCATACCGCTATCAGGGGTTCAAGGGCATCGGAATCCCGGGCAGCGAGAATGAAGCCCGCAACCAGAATGAGCAAGGCGGATGAAATGTGGACGATGCCCGCGATGCCAAGGCGGCCCTTTGCGGAGTATCGGAGCAGGGCGAAGGACAGCAGCACGGTGGCAATGCTCGCCGCGAAGTAGGGCAGCACCAGCGGGCCGTAGTTGGTCTCCTCCCGGGCAGTGACGAGAACCAGGATGTCGAGCGTCCCCGCCATGCCGAAGACGAGGGTGAGGTGGCCAAGGAGGGACAGCCGCCAGCGGATATGTACGAGATCAAGGCGCTCGGAGAACGTGCCGTCGAAGTAGATCCACCAGAGAGCGAAGCTGACCAGGAATGTCAGTACGAAGACCTCACTGCGCGGGATGCTGCCGAGTTCGCGGAGGGCCGCGACAAGTTGCGCGAAGCCCTCTCCGAGGATGATGAGGATGAACAGGCCGAGGCGCTCACGGAGGTGATCCAGACGCAGCCGATCACCGCCTTCCCAGCTGCGGTACTGCCAGCCGAGGATCGGCACCATGCTGACCACCAGGGCGAGCACCAGGAGCCACGTCACGAGTGGGTAATCGGCGAGTGCCCCCAGTGCGCACAGTGCAACGCTGACACCGATCGGGATGACCGTCATCAAGCGCAGCGGGCCACGGCCAGGACGATCCCGGTGGATAAGGCGATCTGATCCGATGAGGAGGAGCACGATGAGGAGCGCGCCGCCGTAGGCGAGCATCGCCAACGTCATGTCCACGCCATTGACGCGGTCGATGGCCAGTGCGGCAGTGATGATGAGTGCCATCTGGCAGACCATGAGGATGCGCCTGATCAGATCCTGTCCGGGAAGCATGTTGTTGAACAGGGCGGTGAGAAACCAGACCCACGACAAGGCGATGATGCCGAGGACGGCTGCTCGGGCGGTGTCCGCACTTGGCTCCGCCAGAAAGGCGTCGTTCGTCAGGCTGACGGCAGCCACAACGACGAGGTCGTAGAAGAGCTCGAACCAGCTGACCGTCGGGCTGGCGCCACGGGCTCGCGGCTTGTCCGCAGCAATCGTTACCGCCATAGTCAAAGTATGCCGAGACTCAGACGACGGCACCCTCGTCAACGGCCTGGGACGTGTCGGGTTGCGGCTCGTGCGGCAGCTCTCGAGTGAATGGCAGGGACAGCAGCGCCAGCAGCGCCGCCCCCAGCAGCCCGGCCTTGAGCGCCTCCAGTTGTGCCTCCTCGTAGCTCTCCACGAGGGCGGTCGTCGTGGACTGGTCCAGCCCGGCGTCGGTCGCTGCAGCGGCGACCTGGTCAGAAGATACGAAGTCGATGCCCGACGCGACTGCCGTGCTGACCTGCTCGGAAACCTGCGCGCTGATCCGCACGTCCGTTGAGATGTTCTCAACGAAGTTGCTGGTGAGGCCGGAGAGTACGACGGCACCGATCAGGGCCACGCCGAGGGACGAGCCGAGCTGCTGGCCGGTGAACTGGAGCCCGCCGGCCTCCCCGCGTCCGGACGCATCGACGGAGGCCTGCACAACCTTGCCGAGTTGTGATGCGAGCAGGCCCATGCCAATACCGAGTCCGGCCATCGATATCGCGAACATGCTGTCGTCGAGGGTTGGTTGGATGGTGGCCAGCAGGACCACGACGGAGGCGAGCGTGACCCACAGTCCGGCACGAACAACACCGCGGACGGAGTACTTGCCAGCCAGGCGGGCGCCGATCGCCGAGGCGACGAACATCGCGATCGACACGGGCAGCATCTTCACGCCGGTCTCGAGGGCGTCGAATCCGAGGACCAGTTGCAGGTAGAGCGGGACGGTGAAGAAGATGCCCATCAGGATCAGGTTCTGGCTCAGCAGGCCGATCAACCCGGCGCGCAGTGGCGGGATGCGGACGAGGCTCAGGTGGACCAGTGGATCGCGGCCAGTCGCCTCGCGGTGTCGCTGCCACGCAGTGAATGCCCACAGCAGGACGCCGCCGAACGCGATCACGAACAGGGTGAGCGAGAATCCGAGTGGCTCAATGGGAGAGTCCTTGGGCTGGACCCAGCCCCAGGTGCTGGACTGCAGAACGCCCAGGACGATGAGTCCGAGTCCGGACGCGGAGAGTGCGGTTCCGACGATGTCCAGTCGAGGTTTGGGGCCGGGTCGGGCGGCGTCGCCGATGAGGCGTGTCATCGCCAGGATGAACAGCACCAGGACGACCTCGCCGAGGAAGACCACACGCCAGGACAGCTCGGTGGTGGCCCAGCCGCCGAGGATGGGTCCGATGGCGATGCCGGCGCCCGCGACTCCACCGATCACGGCGTAGGCGACATTGCGCTCCTTGCCCTCGTAGTTGCCCGCGATCAGCGCGACCAGGGCGGGCATGACGAGGGCAGCTCCCAGTCCCTCGAGGATGGACCAGCCCAGGGTGAGGACGGCCACGGTGGGGGCCAGGGCCGTGATCAGGGACCCACAGCCGTAGATGACCAGCCCGATCGTGAAGGCCCTGCGTCGGCCGACGATGTCGCCGATCTTGCCGCCCGTCAGCATGAACATCGCCATCGTCAGGCAGTAGAGGGTGATGACGGTCTGGATCGTCGTGACGGTCGTGTCGAAGTCGGCCACGAGTGTGCTGATCGAGACATTCATGACCGACTGGTCGAGGACCATGACGAACTGCGCCGTTGCCAGCGCGACCAGCGGCCACCACTTCCTCATCCCGGCTCCCCTCTGCCCCTAAAGGCTAGTACGAAATGAGCCGTATTCGGATGGCATGCGCTGATTTGTCGGGAGGCTGACCGGCCATCGCTGGCTGCCCGTCCGCCCGTAATGTGTGCGGACGACGGCCGGACCAGGGATCGGGGTGACACGAGATGAACGGCTCAGCACGATTCGGGTGGCGGGACCTCGTGCGCGTCTGGTCGTCGTCCGCGGACGCCGGGCGAAAGCGCCGCCCCACTGACGTCCTGCTCCTCCTCGGCTCGCTCCTCGTGCTCGTCGGGCTGGCCGTCTTCGCACCGGGGCCGACCAGCCTCGACACGGCCCTTGCCACTCTGCTGGACGCGCTGCCGTCCGCAGTGGACCTCATCTGGTCGACGGCCTACACCGCGCTGACGCTGTGGGCCATCGCGCTGCTGCTGCTTCCGCTGGCTTTCCGTCACCGCCGCCGGCTGACTCTGGTGTTCGGCCTGACTGCGCTGGTGGCATTCGCCGGATCAGTCTTGGCCGGCTTGGCCGCCGGAACAGACGCGGCCACCACCTTCGATGCTCTGGTCGGGATTCCCACGGCTCCCGTCTATGTCGCCGTCCGGGTGGCGCTGGCCACCGCGATCATCGTCACGGCGTCACCTGCTCTGAGCAGGCCGTTGCGCTACTGGGGCCGGATCCTCGTCCTGCTCGGCGCCGTGTCTGCCGTAGCGCTATCGGTCGCCTGGCCGATCGGGGCCCTGGCGGGCGTCATCGTCGGTGTCGGAGCCGCCGCTGTCACCCATCTGGTGCTGGGTTCGCCGCAGGGGCTACTGACCGCAGAGCAGATCGAGATCGGCCTCGCTGACCTGGGCATCGATGCGATGGACGCGACCGATGTCGTTGATGAGACGGCGGGCGAGGCACTCTGGCTGGTTCATCGTCAGGGCGATGCAGATCTGCTGGTCAAGGTGTACGGCCGGGATGCCTGGGACAGCCAGGTGATCGGCTCATTGTGGACGGCACTGACGCGCCGGGGCGAGATCCCGCATCTGACCCGGGGCCGGCATGCGCGTGTTGAGCACGAGGCCTTGGCAACCATGCTCGCTGGGCGCGCAGGTGTGGCTGTTCTGCCGCTTGTTGCGGTTGGTCGGTCGGGGCAGGGCGATGCATTGATCGCGACGATTGCACCGCGATCGGCCTTTGCGGGGTTCACAGCCGACGAGGTCGATGACGTCATGCTCGACAGCGTCTGGCATTCCGTCCTGGCGTTGCACGATGCCGGCATGGCCCATGGGCGCATCGACGGCCGTCATGTGGTGTTGATGCAGGACGGTGCCCTCGCGCTCGCGGACTTTGCGGACGCGGAGCTGAACGCCGATGAGGGCGACCAGCAAGTCGACCGAGCTCGGCTACTCGTCACCACTGCTGCGGTGGTGGGCACGGAGCGAGCGCTCGCGGCTGTTGTTCGCGCGGTGGGAACCGATGGACTCGTCAACCTGATGCCCTACCTCCAGCCAGCAGCCCTTGGCAGGGTGACGCGCCAGCAGGTACGCGACGCCGAGTGGTCTCTCAACGACATCGTCAAGATGGCTGCCTCGACAATCGGGGTGGAGGCGCCGCCCCTCCAGCGCATAAAGCGCGTCAGCGTGAAGTCTGTCCTGATCGTGGCGTTCATCGCACTGATGGCTTACACCCTCATCGGTGCGATGTCGGGCGTGGATCCGGCAAGCATCGTCGACGCGATGGAGTCGGCGAATCCGCTGATCCTGCTCCTCGCGCTGCTCTGCTCGCCGTTCATCCAGACAGCGCTCGCGTTCTCCACTCTGGGGGCGACCCTGACGAAGCTGGCGTACTTCCCGGTGCTGATGCTGCAGTACGGGATCCAGTTCATCGCGTTGTGCCTGCCAGCCACCGCTGCACGGCTTGCGCTCGAGGTGAGATTCTTCGAGCGGTTCGGGATCGCCGCGGCCCCTGCGGTCACCATGGGGATGATCGACAGTTTCAGCGGTTTCACGGTGCAGATCGCTCTCATCATTCTGATCCTCGTATCCGGGCTGCCGGGATTCACCACCCAGGTGCTTGGCTCATCGAGCAGCACCGATTCGACCGATTCGACAAGCACAACCTCGGATCCGTCACTGATCGCGATTGTCGCCGTGCTCTCGGTGGCTGCCCTGATCGTGACGCTGGTCGTCCCGAAACTGCGGCATCGGTTGGTCGGGAGTATCCCGCGCATTCGAACCTCGGTCACCGAGCAGCGGCGCAAGGCCGGTGATGCGTTCCTCGTACTGCGCAATCCACGCAAGGTCGGCACGATGCTGCTCGGCAACCTCGGCGCTCAGGTGATGCAGGCGATCATCCTGGGCATCACCCTGGCAGCATTCGGTGAGTCGGCGGCCCTGTCGCAGTTGATCCTCATCAACACGGCCGTCAGCCTGTTCGCCGGCCTGATGCCCGTGCCCGGTGGAATGGGCGTGTCGGAAGCCGGCTACACCGCTGGCTTGCAGGCGATCGGGATCCCGGCACCGATCGCCATGTCGGTGGCGATCGCCTTCCGCCTCGTGACGTTCTACCTGCCGCCGCTGTGGGGCTCGGTGGCCATGCGGTGGCTCAGGCGCCACTCGTTCGTCTAGCCACGCCTACTTGCCGTCGACGAGGGCTTCGAGCTCGGTGATGGCCGCCTGCTGACGGACGGTCAGTTCCTTCAGCTCCTGCAGTCGCGCCGTGACATCGGGAACGGGCAGGCCGTCATCCACCTTCCGCTTGGCCGGCGACAGGAAGAAGTTGGCCAGATAGCCGGTCAGGGTTCCGAAGATGCCGACACCGATGATGATGATGATCGTCCCGAGCACCCGACCGGGGTTCGTGATCGGGTACTGGTCGCCGTAACCCACTGTCGACATCGTCACGATGATGTACCAGAGGGCGTCGGAAGCAGAGGTGATGTTGGCACCTGGGGCGTCGGCCTCCAGCGAGAGCAGGCCGAGGCTGCCGAACTCGAGCATCAGGATGGCGATCAGGAGCAGGCTCAGCAGGGCGCTGCCGGCTCGGTCCTTGATGAGGCTGCGGGCGATGCTCTTGGCCCCGTAGTCCTTCAGCAGCCGGTAGACCTTGATGAGGCGGAAGAGTCGGAAGATCTTGGCCTGGGAGAACGGCAGACTCGCGAGCAGGTCGGCCCAGCCGAAGCCGTGCCAGAAGTAGCCGCCCTTGGACGGTGCAGCGCGGAAGCGGACGAGGAAGTCGATCAGGAAGATGACGGTGAGGACGACGTTCATGACCAGTAGTACGAAATCGAGTTGCGCGTCCTGCACTGCGTAGAGCAGCACGAGGTTGAGGATCGACAGCACGGAGAGGGCGGCGATGAATATCTCGTAGCCGGGGTTACGCAGGCCGGCCCGCTCCTCGGCAGCGTCGATTTCGGCATCAGTGGACATGGCTGGATTCTCCCCGACGATCGGGTGCCCGCAACGACGCACACGCTCACTACGCTGAGGAACCATGAGCGAGATTCCGTCCCGCGCCCGCGTCGTCATCATCGGCGGCGGGGTCATCGGCACGTCGATCGCCTACCACCTCGGCCACCTGGGCTGGTCCGATGTGGTCCTGCTCGAGCGCGATCGGCTGACGTCCGGCACCACCTGGCACGCCGCCGGTCTCATGACCTGCTTCGGGTCGACGTCCGAGACGTCCATGTCGATGCGCCAGTACACGCGCGAGCTCTACAAGCGACTCGAGGCCGAGACAGGGTTGTCGACGGGCTTCAAGCCGGTCGGCTTCATCGAAGCGGCAGCAGACGCGGGTCGGCTGGAGGAGTACCGACGGGTGGCTGCGTTCAACCGCCATGTCGGGCTCGATGTTCACGAGATCAGTCCGGCGGAGATCGCAGAGCGCTTCCCGCTTGCTGAAACCTCAGATCTGCTTGCCGGGTTCTACGTTCCGGCGGACGGGCGCGTCAACCCCGTCGACGCGACCATGTCGCTGGCCAAGGGCGCGCGCATGCAGGGCGTGAGCATCATCGAAGGCGTTGCGGTCGACGAGGTGCTCACCAGGGACGCACGGGTCGTCGGCGTCCGCACGGATCAGGGCGACATCGAGTGCGAGTACGTCGTGAACTGTGCTGGCATGTGGGCGCGCCAGCTCGGTGAGCGCAATGGTGTGGTCATTCCGCTCCAGGCCGCCGAGCACTACTACCTGATCACCGAGCCGTTCGACGGAGTTGATCCAGCGTGGCCGGTGTTCGAGGACCCGTCACGGCACGGCTACTACCGGGAGGAGGGTGGCGGCCTCATGGTTGGCCTGTTCGAGCCGGTCTGTGCGCCATGGAATGTCGACGCCATCCCCGCGGACTTCTCCTTCGGCGAGATCTCGCCCGACTGGGACCGCATGGGACCGTACGTCGAGCGCGCGATGCAGCGCGTCCCGATCACCCTGGAGACGGGCATCCGCACCTTCTTCTGCGGGCCCGAGTCGTTCACGCCTGACTTGGCTCCAATCGTCGGCGAGGCGCCTGGCATCGACAACTACTTCGTGGCTGCTGGAATGAACTCGGTCGGCATTCTGACCGGCGGTGGAATGGGCCGGATCGTGGCCCAGTGGATCGTCGATGGCCGCCCGGATGTCGATGTCACCGGATTCAATATCGACCGCATGCAGGAGTACCAGCTCAACCCGAGGTACCGCGCGGAGCGCACGGTCGAGACCCTCGGCATGGTGTACCAGACGCACTTCCCGGGGCGGTCGATGCAGTCAGCGCGCGGCGTGAAGCGTTCACCCGTGCACGATCGGCTGGCTGAGAATGGCGCCTACTTCCGCGATGTGAGTGGGTGGGAGGGTGCCGACTGGTACGCCCCGAGTGGCGTTGCGCCCGTGGTCGAGGAGCTCTCCTGGAGCCGGCAGAACTGGTTTCCATACTGGGAGCAGGAGCATCGCGCCGTGCGCGAGGGCGTCGGGCTCATGGACATGTCCTTCATGTCGAAGTTCCTCGTGCAGGGGCGAGATGCCGGGCTCGTCCTTGATCGGGTGTCGGCGAATGCGGTCGACGGTGAGCCCGGCGTGATCACCTACACGCAGTGGTTGAACACCGCCGGCACTCTCGAGGCAGATCTCACGGTGACGAAGCTGGCCGACGACCGCTTCCTCGTTGTGGCATCAGACAATGCGCACGGGCACGTGCAGGCCTGGCTCCGTCGCCACACCGGAGACGATCGCGCATTCACGACGGATGTCACGTCGGCGCTTGCGCAGCTGAATGTGCAGGGTCCGTTGTCGCGCGAACTGCTGCAGTCCCTCACATCAGCTGACCTGTCCAATGAGTCGTTCCCGTTCCGGGCCGCACGCGACATCGACCTCGGCTTCGCGCGAGCACTCTGCGTGCGCATCACCTACCTCGGTGAACTCGGCTACGAGCTCTACGTTCCTGCCGAGCAGGCGATGCACGTGTACGAACAGGTCATCGCTGCAGGTGCTGGCCTCGGACTCCGGCATACCGGCCTGAAGGCGCTCGCAAGCCTGCGCATGGAGAAGGGCTATCGCGACTACGGACACGACATCGACAACACCGACTCCGTGCTCGAGGCGGGGCTGGGCTTCGCTGTGGCACTGGACAAGCCGGGTGGCTTCATCGGTCGCGAGGCGGTGCTGGCGCAGAAGGCGGCCGGACCGCTCACTCGTCGCCTCGTGCAGGTGCGGCTCACCGATCCCGAGCCGCTTATGCATCATGCGGAGGTCGTTCATCGCGATGGTGTCGCTGTCGGGTACGTCCGCGCGGCGAGCTATGGACACACACTCGGTGGTGCGGTTGGCCTGGCGATGATCGATGCCGACGGCCCGCTCACCGCCGACTGGCTGGCGGCAGGATCCTGGGAAATCGATGTCGCGGGCGAGCGATTCGAGGCGGTCACATCGCTGCGGCCGATGTACGACCCGGACAACTCCCGGATTCGCGCCTGACGTTTCAGGACCCGGGCGGCCCGCTGATGTTGCCCAGCCGGGCGAACGCATTCGGTGCCTCGGCGAGGGTTGGATCGAGGTCGGCGATCTCGATGGTGGGGGAGCCCCACTCGGCGAGCTGACGTTCGATCGACCGCCGCGCCTTGTCCAGCTTGCGGGCGACCATGCGACGGGCGGCCCACTCACTCTCGCGCGAGCGCAGAGCCAGCTCCACGGCCACCGCCTGCTCCGGCGAGCTCATGAGCCCGAACGATTGCTTGAGGCCGTCGACAATGTCGATGCGGTAGTCGTGCCCGCGTCTTACGAACGTGCCGGGCTTGGACTGCATGCCGTTGAAGAGGTCAACTGTTGCGAGGACGAATGTGGTGATCGGACGGAACTTCGTTTCCCTCGGCACGAGCGGTGGCCGCGAGGTCGGGGGCCCCATCCACCACGGCGGCTGCAGCACCATGCGGAAGCCGTACTTGTTCACGGGGTCGTCGTGATGCACGATCATGAGGTGGCGCATACGTCCGGCGGTGAGCGGTGACGCTTCGTCGGGCTGACTCACGAGTTCGAGCTGACCGTGCGGGTCGACGGCGAACGCATCGTGGCGCCACTCGTTCCACAGTCGCGTGCGGAACGGGACTCCGAGGTACAGGCCGCCACTGACGCCGAGGACGTTGAACTCGGGGACATGGGTGTGGCCGTCGGGACGTGCCGTGAGATCGAGGGCGACATTCGCGCCGAGGCTCTCGCCGACGAGCACGACGCGTGGACGGTCATGCGCGGGGATCGTGGCGAGGCGATGCCGGATGCCGTCGAGTACGAGCCTGGTGAGCTCCTCGGCCTCGCTGGTCTTGGTGAGGGCAAGCGCCGACGGGACGAGTGCGTACTGGGGAACCACGATCGCGCAGTCGCCGCGGGTTAGGTACTCGAGCGCCTCCGCAATGGAGTAGTTGAAGTAACCGACGCCCGTCGGCGACCCGACACAGATGAGGCCACGATCAAAGGCACCGCAGTCATCCATGTCCTGCAGGGTGAGTCGCGCTCGCTCGGCGATGTCATCGCTGGTCTCGTAGCCGCCGACCACGCGCACCGGGGTGATGGCGGACTCGCCCATGACGGCCGTGATGTCGTCGGCCGACAGGGTCATGAGAACAAAGCGGCGGCCTTCCTTGCCGAGGGAGTCGAAGGGCATCTCACTTGCCGGACCTGATGAGACGTGCACCGATGTCGGCGGCTCCGGGTAGGCGGGCTCGACGATGTCGTCCTTGCGCTGCAGTCGACCGGTGACGGCGTTCAATGCTGCGACGCCGCCGACGCCCAGCGTGCCAAGGATCAGGCCATGCGAGATGAGTGCGCCCAGTGCGCCCGCTTCGCGGCCGAGAACGCGGTCGAGACCCTTCTCCAGCCCGTGCGCGGCGATCTGCTCGCCCGTGGTTGCTGCGGCGAAGCCGATGCCGGATGCGACGCCTACCCCGACGGCCTTGATCGCCGTGCTCATGCCGACGCCGGCGACGGCATGCCGCTCCGGCGCGACGATTCCGTATGCCGCTGCGCGGCGGCTGCGGCTCAGGATGCTGACGGCGACGACGGCACCGCCCGTCGCGACGGCTGGCAGGAGTGTGGTGTCGAGTCCTGGTCGCAGTCCCAGGCGGCGGTGCAGGAGGGCGTCCCAGGTGGCGGAAGCGCCACCGGCGAGGGCGGCGAAGGCGGTGATGCGCCCGGCCGTGGCGACTGCCGCCGCCGGCAGGGATTCGTCGGCATGCGGGCTGGCGGCTGCCGACATGGCGAGTCCGCCGGCGATGCCAGCGCCCGCGATGACGAGGTTGGCACGGGTGCCGGGTCGCTGCCCCGGGAGTGCGCCCAGCGCCTGCAGGGTCGCCCATGCGGTGGCGGTCAGTTGGTAGTGCGCAGCAGCGACCACTCCGGTCGCAACGGCCTGCTGCATGGGATGACGGGGGAGCAGGCCGCGTGCGAGGGTGCCCGCCACCGACCAGGACGCCCCGGCGATACCCGCCTGCACGGGGGTGTCGGTGGCCCAACGGGTCAGCCAATCAGCCCGTCGAGGAAGGAACGCCATGGGTCAATTCTTCCGGTTACTGGGGTGCGCGGTGTGGGATTCGGCTCCCTGCCCGTCCGCCTTGAGGTTGGTGGCGGAATCCGGCGGCGGAAACGCCGCCAACCTCAAGACGGAGAGTGGGATTTGTCGGGTCAGCCGAGTTCCGTGTTCAGCGTGTACGTGGCCGTCTCAGCTGCGGCCGGACCGCCCTCGGGGAAGGCCAGGGTCATGCGCGAGAACACGTTGATGCCCGGGCCGGATGCCACGCGACCGAGCGTGACGCGCACCTTGTACTTCTCGACGATGCCTGCCACGCACGTCTTGGGCAGGCAGGTGTTCCAGGCCAGGGTGCCGGTGCCCCGAGCGGCATTCGCCGTCCAGGATGTCCAGTTGATCGTCGTCACGGCCACACCGGCATCGGCGCAGGTGACCACGATCTGCTTGGGCCGGGTCACCGGGTTGGCGATGCAGTTCACGATGACCGTGTCGGTCGGATCAGCCGCACTCGCGGCAGGGGCCACGGCGATGACGGCTGTTGCGATGATCGGGGTGAGAACCAGCAGCGGGAGGGCGCGACGGGTCTGCATGGGAGTTCCCTTCTCCGTAGGGGTTCAGTACCGTGAATGTAGTCCTGCCGGCCCATCGCGAGAGGGTTGCTATGACCATTCGAAAGGGAGCGGTGCTCCTTGGGGCACTTGCGCTGATCACCTCATTGGCCGGCTGCGCCTCATCGCCGGGTGGTGATGGTCTCGTCGGCCCGACATGGGCGCTCACCTCGGCCGCCGTCGACTCTTCCAACTTATCGACCTTCGGTATCACGATCGCCTTCACCGACACCGATGTGAGCGGCTCATCGGGAGTCAACACGTATGCCGGTACCTTCACCTCCAGCCCTGAGGGGGCGATGGACTTTGGGCCGCTGGCCACCACGCGGATGACCGGACCGGACGACGCGATGAAGGCGGAGACGCTCTATCTCGCCGTGCTCGACACGGTGACGGGCTACTCGGTGTCGCAGACGGAACTGGACCTGTTCGCGGGGGAGAATCAAGTCCTGACCTACAGCAGGTCATGACCTTTGGGGGTTCTGATGAACACGTCACTTCGAATGACTGCAGCGCTGGGCGCAGCAGCCCTGGCCCTGGCAGGTTTATCGGCCTGCTCCAGCACTAGCGGCAGCGCGGAGTCATCAGCGCCTGCGCCGAGCGTTAGCGCCGTCGGTGGCATGACCACCTGTGACAACGCGACCCTGCAGGCTTCGCTCTCGGAACAGCTTGCTGGCAACGGTATGCAGGTCGACTCGGTTGATGG
>CAIVQM010000036.1 GCA_903908025.1 uncultured bacterium | reverse complement strand
GTGCCCCCGCTCGCGGTGGTGCTGGACGGGGGCCTGGCTGCGATCCTGCCCGGCCCCATGTTCCGGCCGATCCTGCACCAGGTCGGGGTGGCGCCCGAGCCGGTCACAGCGGCCATTGCCGCGCGCATCGCCCCGAACGCGCTGGAGATCATTCGCGGACTGCCCGCGCGAGCCGTCAGCGTCAAGGAGTTGTTCCTGCTGTCGTTGCGAGGTTCGAAGCGCGACCTCACCTGGGGCGTGCTTGCGTCCATCGCGGTCGGCGTCATCGGATTGTCGATCCCCCTTGCAACAGCATTGGTGTTCGACGAGATCGTGCCCAATGCCGAGACCTCACGTCTGATCGGGATAACCATCGTTCTGGTCTCCCTTGCCGTCGCTGCCGGACTATTCGCCTACATGAGCACGTATCAGCTAATCCGTGTCAGCGACTCGATGGAGATGATCACGGGCGGGGCAGTGCTCGACCGCGTCCTTCGGCTGCCCGCCTCGGCGTTGCGCCAGTGGTCGAGTGCGGCGCTGGCCAGCCGCATCCTCTTGGCATCGACTCTGCAGACGGCGCTGAATGATGCCGTCACGGTCGGCCTGCTGGCACTTGTGCTCACCGTGCTCAACGCGATCCTGATGGTCGTGCTCATCCCGTCCCTCGGCACCGTCGCTGTGACCATCGGCGCGCTGCTCATCGTGGTCATGCTGCTCTTCGTACGGCTCGAGAGCCGACGCAAGCTTGAGGAACTCGAACGCCTCGTCGAGGTGGATGAGGTCACCCTCGACCTGCTCCGCGGCTGGCTGCCGGTGCGAATGACCGATGGTGAGGTTGCGGGATTCGGCCGCTGGGCTGCGGCCTATGCCGGCTTCCGAAGCGCCTTCAACCGCCGTTGGGCTGCGGAGATCCAGATGGAGATCTTCCGGGTCGGTGTGTTCAGTGCGGCTTTGCTCGCCTTCGTAGTTGTCGCCACGATGGTCCCGGTCGGCTCGATCACATCAGCGTCCTTCCTTGCCTTTCTCTCGTCGTTCGGGCAGTTCAGCGCGGGTGTCACGGGGCTCATGATCACGATCCGGTCCATGGCGCTCATCGCGCCCTCGGTCACCCGACTCGCCCCCCTCCTGGCGATTGAGCCGGAGGTCGACGTGCGGCGCGAGGACCCGGGTGAGCTGCGAGGTGCGGTCGAGGTGCGGTCGCTCGGCTTCCGCTATGGCGAGGATCACCCGTGGGTGCTTCGCGATGTCTCCTTCCGTGCCGAGCCCGGCTCCTTCGTGGCCGTCGTCGGAACATCCGGTTCGGGCAAGTCGACGCTCCTGCGACTCCTGCTCGGTTTCGAGACGCCGCGCGCGGGTGTGGTGATGTACGACGACAGTGATCTCGCGGCGCTCGATGTCGAGGCGGTCCGTCGCCAGTTCGGCGTGGTACTCCAGTCCAGCCTGCTTCTACCGGGCACGATCCGGGAGAACGTCA
Source organism: uncultured bacterium (assembly GCA_903908025.1). Taxonomy (GTDB): domain Bacteria; phylum Actinomycetota; class Actinomycetes; order S36-B12; family S36-B12; genus UBA10649. The sequence goes on along the minus strand of CAIVQM010000036.1, from coordinate 4,745 downwards.
CGATTTCGACCGGTGGCATTCCCGATTCGCGGGTGTGGGAACTGCTGGCGAACGTCCGGATGGACGATGCGGTGCGAGCCATGCCGCAGGGGCTCGACACGATCATCGACGAGGGCTCCAGCCTCGTGTCCGGCGGGCAGCGTCAGCGCATCCTGCTGGCGCGCGCACTCGCGAACAGCCCGACCGTCCTGTTCCTTGACGAAGCCACCAGCGCGCTGGACAACATCACGCAGGAGACGGTCACGCGCAGCATCGCTGAGCTGGGGGTGACCCGCATCGTCATCGCACACCGCCTCTCGACGATCCGACAAGCCGATCTGATCGTCGTCCTCGATGGCGGAATTGTCGTGCAGCAGGGCACGTACGACGAGCTGGTGGCCCGTGACGGACTCTTTGCATCACTCGTGGAAAGGCAGGAACTGTGATGGTGACGGCTACGAAGACCGCCAGACTCGCGGTCGTGGGCGGGATCGTGCTGTGCCTCGGTCTCGCAGGATGCTCGAGCAGCGAGGGCACCTCCGGTGCCGCTGTAGCTTCCATCGCGCCGTCGGTCGATCCGGTGCTGGCGGAAGCGACCTCGCAGCTGCCAGCAGAGATCGTGTCGTCCGGTGAACTCGTCATTGCGACGGATGGCGTATCGCGTCCGAACTCCTACATCGGCGATGGGGGCGACCTGGTCGGCTGGGAGATCGAGCTGGGCAATGAGATCGCGGCGCGTCTTGGTCTCACGGCGCGATTCGTTGTCACGCCATTCGACCAGATCATCACTGAAGTGGCGGGTGGTGCGGTCGATATGGGGCTGGCCTCCATGTTTGACACCAAGTTACGACAGCAGGAGGTCGTCTTCGTCGACTATTACCAGGGCGGGGTTACCTGGGCCGCCCCGGCGGGCAGTGCGATCACGCCGGACACCGCCTGTGGCCTGACGATCGCGGTGCGGTCGGGCACTTACCAGCAGACCGTGGACCTGCCAGCCAAGTCCGCTGCGTGTGAGAAATCGGGTCAGGAGCCGATCATCGTTACGAGTCTTCGGACCCAGGACGAGGTCACAAACGAGGTGCTGTCGGGCTTCGCGGCTGCCTACACGGCCGATTCGCCCGTCACCTTGGATGCCATCCTGCAGAGCAGTGGGCGGCTGGTGCAGGCCGGCCGGACCTACGACGTGCAGTTCTACGGGATGCCTTTGCGAAAGAACCGCGAGGGACTGGCACCGGCTCTGCTTGCTGCGATTACGGACCTCCAGGCCGATGGCACCTATGCGCGCGTGCTGGGTAAGTGGGGCGTGGACGAAGGGGCCATCTTGTCGCCGTACATCAACGCAGGAAGCTCCTGAGCGACATCCCGCAAGCCCCAGCGGCGTAGCTACGCCCCTCGCCCCCTAGGGTCCTGCCATGACCTTCCGCCTGAGCACCCGTCCCATGTCCGTCGCAGCCTTGGCCGCCCTCGTCGTCTCCGGCACCGCTGCCGGGCTGGCCGTCGCACCGGTGGCCTCGGCGGCTCCCGCCCCGATCATCATCGCGCTGGAGGCACCGCTCACGGGATCGCAGGCGTCTAACGGCATCGACATGTACCGCGGGGCCAAGCTCGCGGTCGACCAGATCAATGCCAAGGGCGGTGTGCTCGGGCGCAAGGTCAAGCTGATCAAGGCCGACGACCAGGCCAACCCCGATCTGGCCCTCGAGGTGGCGCAGAAGGTCAAGGCTGCCGGCGCGGTCGCGGTGATCGGGCCGTACAACTCTTCCGTCGGCCTCGTGAACCTGCCCTACTACCTGGCCAACGGCGTCACGCCGGTGCAGATGACGTCCACGGACGACACCACGGGCGAGGGCGTCACCGTGCAGCCGAAGAACAGCCAGATCTCGCCGGTCGAGGTCGCCTACATGTCGCAGTCGAGCGGCTGCCCGAAGGTCGTCATGCTGGTCGACCCGTCTGCGTACACGCAGGGCATGGCAAACCGCGTCGGCAAGGCGATGGTGTGCGGCGACGGCGTTCCGGTCGCGAGCATCCCGATCACCGAAGGCCTCGCGAGCTACACGTCGCAGGTCTCGCAGGCCCTGGCGCTCTCGCCCGACATCCTCTACGTGAGCACGTACTACCCGGAGGGCAGCAAGATCGCCACGGCGATCGCCGCCGCCAACACCAAGGCCAGCTGCTTCATGGGCCTGGCCAACGTTGACCCGGCCTTCGTGTCCGCCGCCGGGATCCCCGCCTCGCAGCGCTGCGTGTTCAGCGGCGTCCCCGAGGCCGCGCAGCTGCCCGACGCGTCCTCCTACGTCAAGGCCTACCGCGCGAAGTTCCACGCCAAGCCGGGCGTGTGGGGAACCTTCACCTACGACTCCGCCAATGTGCTGTTCGCGGCGATGACCAAGGCTGGCACCGAGAAGAGCAGCCCCGTGCTGAAGGCCCTGCTCAAGACCAAGAACTTCGCGGGCCAGACCGGGTCGATCACCATCGACGCGAAGACCGGCAACCGCACCAAGGTGCCGGTCTACATCCTGAAGGTCGACAAGGCCGGCACGTTCGTCATCAACTAGCGGGCCGCCGCCAGTAGGGCGGCGACAGCCTTGATCACGATGGCCGGGTCATCCTGCTGGATGACGTGACCGGAGTCCTTGGCGTACCAGTGCTGGGAGCTCGACGACAGCCGTGCGGCACGTGACTGCTCCACGTTCCACTTTCGGTCGGCCCACGACGTGGCCTTCTTGGGATCGCCAGCTGTGATCACGATCAGCGGAGTGCTGCCCAGGTCGGGACCGCCGGCGGTCGCCCGTTCGCTTGCGGACATGCTGATCAGCGTTCCGCCCTCGTGCCATGGTCCGGCGTACGACGGCAGGAACGTGCGGTGGATTCCCGGGTAGACGGCATCGAGCAGCAGGACGCCAGCCAGATCATCTGGGTGGGCGGCTGCGAAGGCGCGCACGATGAGGCCCGCATATGAGTGGCCGACGAGCACGTAGGGCCCGCTCTCCCCAGCGGCGTTGAGCAGCGCGCGCAGTTCAGCGGCGTGCTGCCCTGCATCGGTCCACTTCGTACCGCGCCGCGCCGGGCTGTTGCCGAGACCGGGCCGGTCGGAGATGCAGACGCGGGCCTGCTTGCGAAGCGGAGCGAGCACCTTCGACCACATTGCGTGGTCTGCTCCGAGCCCTGAGGAAATGACCATCGTTGGCTCGCCGGTGCCGGCACAGGAGATCCACTGTCGTTGGCCACCGGCATCGAGGACGCCGACAACGTCATCGCTGGTTGCCCGCGCGGGTGTGGCGAACGGGGCGAGCGTCAGGAGGACGACGAGCGCGGCTATCGCCGCACGCCGGGGGGCACCTGTCGTCATCGCTCCACGCTACCCCCGCGAACGCGATCGGCCCCACTTGAGTCCAGCCGCGGTGAGCGCTGACTGCAGCGAGGACTTGTAGGCCGTCAAAGTCACCGACGCTCCGGATACCTTGGCGATTGCTGTCGTCTGCGCCGTGATGGTCTCGGAGTTGTACGTCGGGATGGCACCGCTGTTGATCGAGTCGGATTGGCTCTGGCCGGCCCACGTGTTCGGCACGCTCACCGACGTGATCGCGCTGTTCACCACGGTGATGGTGACCGTGATCGGGATGCCCTCGCTGTTGACGACCCGGGCGCCGGCGAAAGTGCCATTGACGTTGTTGGCCGGACCTTCGACGAAGCCGGCCTCGGTCGTCATCAACAAGGACTCGATCCCGAAGCTCACGCAGGAGGCCGTCTCCGCTCAGTCGGCGAAGAAGGTCGCTGTCGTCTCGGGCGCGTCGCTCACCAGCGCCGCGTTCAAGCAGTCTTTGCAGTCGGCGCTCACCAAGGCTGGCATCAAGGGGTAGTACCCCGACAGCACGTGGGCAGTCCACTGATGCGAGGCTGCCGCAGTGACGAATCGCGTGCCGGCCTGGTCTCTGGCCGTAGTTGCGATCATCACCGTGCAACTCGGTGCTGCGCTTTCCACCCGTCTCTTTGACGATGTCGGGGCGGGCGGCACCGCGTGGCTTCGTCTCACGGCCGGTGGGCTGATCTTCCTGGTCATCGTTCGTCCCAGACTGACGAAGTACCCCCTTCGTGAGTTGCGCGTCCCACTCGTACTCGGAGTCATCACCGGGATCATGACGGTGGCGTTCCTGTTCGCGTTGGAGCGCATCCCACTTGGCACCGTCGTCGCGATCGAATTCCTGGGCCCATTGGGCGTGGCGGTCTTTCGCTCGCATTCCCGGCGGAACCTCGTCTGGCCGGCGCTGGCGCTTGCCGGTGTCGTCCTCCTGACAGAGCCGTGGACGGGAGACATCGACGCCCTCGGCATTGTCTTTGCGGCGACTGCCGCAGTGTGCTGGGCGAGTTACATCCTGCTGACGCAAACGATGGGCGATCGCTTCGACGGACTCGAGGGTCTGGCGATCACGATTCCTGTCGCTGCCATCGCGACAACCGTGGTCGGCCTTCCGCAGGCCTGGGGTCACATCACGGTGAGCGTCATCGCCCAGGCGATCGGGCTGGCGATCCTGCTGCCCGTGATCCCGTTCATCCTCGAACTGCTTGCGCTGCGGCGGCTCACCACCGCCGCCTTCGGGACACTGATGGCGCTGGAACCTGCAGTGGCGACGGCCTGGGGCGTGCTGCTTCTGTCGCAGATCCCGCAGGTCCCGCAGTTGGTCGGCGTCGTGCTCGTCGTGATCGCGGGGATCGGCGCGGAGCGGGTCGGGAGACGACAGCCGCCTCCGGCGCTGGCCCCACTGGTG
>CAIVQM010000035.1 GCA_903908025.1 uncultured bacterium | reverse complement strand
TGGCGATGGAGAAGCTCGGCCAGTTGCGCGCCCGTGCGCAGGAGGAGGGCACGTGGAATCTCATCATCGTCGACACGCCCCCGTCACGCAGCGCCCTCGACTTCCTTGACGCTCCCGCCCGACTCGGCTCCTTCCTTGACGGCCGGTTCATTCGCATCCTCACCGCGCCCGCGCGAGGTGCGGGCAAGGGACTCGGACGCCTTGCCGCCATGGGCTTCGGACTGTTCACGAACGTGCTCAACAAGATCCTTGGCGCTCAGGTGCTGGCCGATCTGGGCACCTTCGTCGCAGCCATCGACACCACCTTCGGCGGCTTCCGCGAGCGCGCAGATGCGACGTATGAGCTACTGAAGGATTCCGGGACTTCGTTCGTCGTGGTCGCAGCGCCCGAGCGCGATGCGCTGCGCGAGGCGGCCTACTTCGTCGAGCGGTTGCGCACCGACGACATGCCGCTCGCCGGGCTCGTCCTCAACCGAGTTCAGGCGGTCGTCGATCCGGAGTTCACTACCGAACAGGCCACGGCGGGCGCGCAGACCCTGACGGAGTTGGCCGCAGATTCATCGGCTGAAGATGAGCAGGATGCTCAGTTGACGGCTGCGCTCCTCACCCTGCATGCGCAGCGAATGAGCCTGGCTGCCCGCCAGCGGCACCTGGCCGACCGATTCACGGCGGCCCATCCGGGGGTACCGGTGAGTGCGGTGCCCGCACTGGCCGAGGACGTGCACGACCTCGAGGGCCTGCGCACAATCGGGGATCTGCTAGCCGACTCCCTGTGAGCCCAAGCAGGGGCTGATCGACGGAACGATCAGCTGGCCTTCTCCGAGGTGCCGGTGAGGATGCGGTGCCGCTCGTACTCGCCCTGGGCGGTCTCGAGCAGGTGCCGCCACGATGTGACGTTCGGGCGTCGGCGTAGCAGTGCACGGCGCTCACGCTCAGTCATGCCGCCCCAGACGCCGAACTCCACCCGGTTGTCGAGGGCATCGGCGAGGCACTCCGTGCGGACGGCACAACCCACGCAGATGGCTTTCGCGCGGTTCTGCGCGGCGCCTTGCACGAAGAGCGAGTCCGGATCGGTAGTGCGACAGGCCGCCTGGACGGCCCAATCAGTGTCAAACGTCATGCTCGCTGCACACCCCTCACCTGATCCGTGTGGCCGGACGCTACGCCCGTCCAGCATCCCACAGAAAGGCTATATATGACTATACCTGTCTAGTTCTATATAGCCATTCTTTCCGATCGTCTGCCGATCCCCGAGCGGTCGGGTGAGGCGATGCCGTCCGGCCGGAACCCGGACGCTTACCCTGAACGTCTGATGAGCATGCACCAGCCGCCCGGCAGCCGCCCTGGGCCGATCGGGATCCTCGCCCGGATCGGCGGAATCATCGCTGCCTCAACGGTCGCCGGCGTCCTGCTGGCCTTCATGCTGGTGCCCTTCGTCGGCGGGGCCGGCGTACTCACCCGCGATGTCGTCAAGAGTTTCGAGAACCTTCCGGACGCCCTGAGTACGCCACCGCTCGCGCAGCGTTCCGTCCTCCTCGCGGCCGATGGCTCAATCCTCGCGACGCTCTACTACCAGAACCGCGTCGAGGTTCCCCTCGACAGCATCTCCCCCTACATGCGCCAGGCAACCGTGGCCATCGAGGATTCCCGCTTCCTCGACCACAACGGAGTCGACTTGCGCGGCATCGTCCGATCCCTCGCCACGAATGCCTCTGCCGGCAGCGTCGAGCAGGGCAGCTCCACGCTGACGATGCAGTACGTCAAGAACGTCCTCGTCAACCAGGCCACGACCGCCGACGAGCTCGACGCGGCGCGCGGCAAGAGCTCGACCCGCAAACTGCGTGAGGTGAGGTACGCCCTCGGCCTGGAGAAGATCTTCACCAAGGGCGAGATCCTGGAGCGCTATCTGAACATCGCGTACTTCGGCGCGGGCGCATACGGCGTCGAGGCCGCGTCGCGCCGGTACTTCTCCAAGCCCGCAGCCGATCTCGACCTCGCCCAAGCTGCGACCTTGGCAGGAATCGTCCAACAGCCCACCGCGTACGACCCGCTGCGCAATCCCGACCTCAGCACCGTCCGCCGCAATGTCGTGCTCAAGCGCATGGCCGATCTCGGCTACGTCAGCCAGGACGAGGCCGACCGCGCCGCCCTCACATCCATGACCAGCACGCTGCGTCCCTCACTGACCACTAACGGATGCACATCGTCGTACGCACCGTTCTTCTGTGACTACGTCGTCCAGACGATCCGCAAGGACCCGACATTCGGCGCGACTCCCGAGGAGCGCGAGGCGTTCCTGCGCCGCGGTGGCTACACGATCCGCACCACGCTCGACCCGAAGGCACAGAACGGTGCGTTCCAGACCGTCACCGACTACATCCCCATTCGAGACGACAGTCGACGCGCGACGGCCATCAGCATGGTCGAGCCCGGGACCGGGCACGTGCTCGCCATGACGCAGAACCGTGAATGGGGAACATCGGGCCGCGGACGCACGACGTACAACTACAACGTCGGTCGCGATATGGGCGGCACGATCGGCATGCAGGCCGGTTCGACCTTCAAGGTGTTCGCGCTCGCGGCCGCGCTGGAGGCGGGCGTGTCGCCGTACGAGTACATCCCCGCATACAGCCCGAAGACCTTTACGGAGTTCGTGAATTGCACGACGGGAGAGAAGTTCGAACCGGTGACGGTCCGCAACTCCACCACGTCCGGAACCCTCGATATGGCTCGGGCCACGGCCTATTCGACGAACACCTACTTCATGACGATCGAGGAGCGCACTGGCATCTGCCGGCCCGCCGAGATCGCGGAGTCGATGGGCGTGACGCTCGGCAATGGCGACCCGCTGCTGCGGGTGCCGACCCTCGCTATCGGAACGATGGAGGTGACACCGCTCGCGATGGCGAATGCGTATGCCACCTTCGCCGCCCACGGCATCTACTGCAAGCCCGCGGTCATCCTCGACATCCGCGACCGCGCCGGTGCTCGACTGCCCGTGCCCGACGGCGACTGCACCCGCGTGATCAAACGCGACGTCGCCGACACCGTGACCGTCATGCTCAACGGCGTGGTCGACGGATCCATCTCCGGTCGCACCGGCCAGGCGATGTCACTCGAGAAGCGACAGGTGGCCGGAAAGACCGGCACCACCAACGACTCTGCAGCCGTCTGGTTCGCGGGCTACACCCCGCAGATCGCGGCCGCGGTATGGGTCGGCGACCCCCGCGGTGGCTATGGGCATCCAATGAAGCAGGTCACCATCAAGGGCACCTACTACGACCAGGTGTTCGGTGGCACGCTGCCCGGCCCGATCTGGCGTGACTCGATGGAGCAGGCCCTGGCGGGCACGGAGCCCCTCGACTTCGACATCAAGAACAAGTACGGCATGACGACGCAGGATCCGTACACATACGTCTATGTCGCGCCGACGAAGCCTGCGGAACCCGACCTGCCTACCTTCGAGAACGTCCCGGCACCAGCGCCCGCGGAGCCAGCACCGACCACGCCGTAGCCCGCGTCACATGCCCAGGGCGGCCTTGACCAGCCCGGCGACCACACCGCCATCGGCACGGCCCTTGACCTGCGGCTGCACGAGCCGCATGACCTGGCCCATCGCCTCCCCTCCAGCGCCTGCCGCTGCCGCCTCGGCAACAGCAGCGGCCACGATGGACGCGACCTCGTCGTCCGTTAGCTGCTGCGGCAGGTACCTCGTGAGGACCTCAAGTTCCGCCCGCTCGCGATCCGCCAGTTCGGGTCGGTCTGCTGCGTCATAGGCCTCCGCGGACTCACGGCGCTTCTTGCCCTCGCGGCCCAGCACCGTGAGCACGTCCTCGTCCGACAAGGTGCGGGCCTCCTTGCCGGCGACCTCCTCGTTGGTCACCGCCGTCAAAACCATTCGCAGAGTTGCCGACGTGACCTCGTCACGGGACTTGATGGCGGTGGTGAGGTCAGACTTCAGCTGGTCCTTGAGGGTGCTCATGCCCGCATTCTCTCACCGCAGACGGCCCGGTTCGCGCAGTCGTGCGACCATGGACCAATGCGCACAGCCACCAAAGCCGCCCTGGGCACCGCTGCCGCCGGCATAGCGGGCCTGGCATACGCCTACTGGGAGGCACAGGCGTACACCCTGCGCCGGGTCAGCGTGGCCGTCCTGCCCGCCGACCAACCCTCCCTGCGCATCCTGCATCTCTCGGACCTGCATCTGGTGCCCGGTCAGACCAAGAAGCGGGAATGGGTCCGGTCCCTGCGCGACCTGCGCCCCGACGCGGTGATCGTCACCGGGGACTTCATGTCGCACCTCGATGCCGTGCCCCACGTCCTCGATGCACTCGACCCGCTCTTCGAGGTCCCCGGGGCCTTCGTCCTCGGCAGCAACGACTACTACGCCCCTCGGCCGCTCAACCCGGCTCGATACCTGGCTGGTCCGTCGCAGCTCGAGCCTCGCCGCGAGATGCTGCCTTGGGGCGATCTCGTCGACGGACTGACCACCAACGGCTGGCTCGACCTCGGCAACGCCCGCGCCACCATGAAGGTCGACGGCCGCGAGGTCGACGTCCGCGGCGTCGATGATCCGCACATCAGCCGCGACCGTTACGACGAGGTTGCCGGACCGTTCGACTCAGCAGCCGACCTGACCCTCGGCGTCACGCATGCTCCGTATCTGCGCGTACTCGACGCGATGACGGCTGACGGTGCCGACCTCGTGCTGGCCGGGCATACGCACGGTGGCCAGTTGTGCGTTCCCGGTGTCGGAGCACTCGTAACCAACTGCGATATTCCGCGGTCACAGGCCAAGGGCCTGTCGCAGTACGGCGGCGCGGCGCTGCATGTTTCCGCAGGACTGGGCACATCGCCTTACGCGCCTTTCCGCTTCGCCTGCCGACCCGAAGCGACGCTTCTGACGCTGACCGACCGCACCTGACCCAGGCGCTACGCCCGGAAAAGGGCGCTGTATGCGTTGATCGCGGGCTGACCACCGAGGTGCGCGTACAGGACGGTCGAGTCCTTGCCGATCTCGCCGGTGCGGACCAGGTCGATGAGCCCGGCCATCGACTTCCCCTCGTACACCGGATCGATGATCATCCCTTCAAGGCTGCCGGTGAGCCGGATCGCGTCGAGGGTCGACTGGACGGGGATCCCGTAAAGATCACCGGCCCAGCCTTCTAGGACGGTGATCTCGTCATCGCGCAGGTCTCGGCCAAGATCGATCAACTCAGCAGTGTTGCGCGCGATGCGGGCGACCTGCTCGCGCGTCGGCTCGATCTTCGCTGAAGCGTCGATGCCGATGACGCGTCGCGGACGGTCCTGACCCGCGAATCCGGCGATCATGCCCGCATGCGTGCTGCCCGTGACGGAGCAGACGATGATCGTGTCGAAGAAGACACCGAGGTCACGCTCCTGCTGCTGGACCTCGTACGCCCAGTTGGCGAACCCGAGTCCGCCGAGGCGGTGGTCCGACGCACCGGCGGGGATGCCGTACGGCTTGCCGCCACGTGCCCGGACATCATCGAGTGCCTGGTTCCAACTGTCGCGGAAGCCGATGTCGAAGCCGGACGGATCCAGTCGCACCTCCGCGCCCATGATGCGCGACAGCATGATGTTGCCGACGCGGTCGTTGACGGAGTCAGGCCAGTTCACCCACGCCTCCTGCACGAGGACGGCCTTGAGCCCGAGCTTCGCGGCGACCGCAGCGACCTGACGGGTGTGGTTGGACTGCACGCCACCGATCGAGACCAGCGTGTCGGCACCCTCGGCCAGCACGTCCGGGACGATGTACTCCAGTTTGCGGGTCTTGTTGCCGCCGAACGCCAGCCCGCTATTGCAGTCCTCGCGCTTCGCCCAGATCTGCGCGCCGCCGAGATACTCGCTCAGCCGGGGCAGCGGGTGCACCGGGCTGGGGCCGAACATGAGTGGGTAGCGGGGGAAGTCCTCGAGGGCCACGGTCGCTCCTGGGTCGTCGTACTGGGTCGCTTCGGGACCCTACCGATGCCCAGCCCCAGTCATCTGCCGTCCCCCTCCGGCCCGAGCATCCCCTGGTCTCCGTTAGACTCCGCAAGCACTTCGGGGTGTGGCGCAGCTTGGTAGCGCGCTACGTTCGGGACGTAGAGGCCGTGGGTTCGAATCCCGCCACCCCGACCAGCACCGGGGGTCGAGCATCGCTCGGCCCCCGGTTGGCTTTTCCCGCCCCTACAGGGGTTAGCGTTGGCGAAATGACCGTCCCTGACCGCCGCCCGAGCCGCAGTGAGCTCGGACCCGTAACCCGGGCCTACGTCGCGGCCATGGGCTGGCGCTCGGTCAACCTGCACACCCATATCTCGCTCGTGAACCGCTACGCCTACGTCGAGGTCCCCAAAGCCGGCTGCGGGACGATGAAGGCCACGCTCGGCGGGCTCGAGGCCGCCCGCATGGGGCCCAGCCTGGTGCAGCGGTTTCAGGAGAGCCCGCACAACCGCCTCAATGCCACTCCGTTCGTCAGGCCGTTCCAGTTGCCACCCGCGCTGCTGGAGGACGTCCTCGCGTCTCCCGACTACCGACGCTTCACCGTGGTGCGTGAGCCGGCCTCGCGGCTGCTCTCGGGCTACCTCGAGAAGATCGGGCAGGGGCTCAAGCAGAGCCAGCCCATCGTCGATGCCCTTCGCGAGAGCACAGGCCGCGAGATCGCGCCGGCCGATGTGACACTGGATCAACTGCTCGATGTCATATCGGCACAGGACTCCCGTCATCAGGACCCGCACTGGCGTCGGCAGGCTGACCACCTCGGCCTCGGCATCGTCGACTACGACGCGGTGATCCATCTGGAGGACCTCGACTCCTCCTGGGGGCGCGTTGCCGATCTGACGTCAACGCCCGGCCTGCAGGAGCAGTTCTTCTGCCGCAACTCGACCGGGGCACGCAGCCTCATGCAGGACTACTTCACTCCGGCCCTCCTCACGCGCGTGATCGAGACGTATGCGCGGGATTACGCCGAGTTGGACTACCCGCTACCGTCGACGTCATGAGCACCCCGCCTCGCTGGTTCACCGATACCGACGACGGCCATTCACAGTGGTACGTCGAACGCTTCCGGACCATGGCTGCCGAGGGCGCGGATCTGGCCGGCGAGGCTCGGCTGATCGATGCGATGCTGCCCAGGCACTCCCGCATCCTCGACGCCGGCTGCGGCCCGGGCCGCACGGGCGCAGCGCTGTTTGCCTGTGGGCATGACGTCGTCGGCGTCGATGCTGACCCCGAACTCATCGCTGCGGCCGAGGAGGACTACCCGGGGCCCACGTGGCTCGTGGCTGATCTCGCCGACCTCGCGCTCGACGAAGGTCAGGTGGATCCATTCGATGCGGCCGTCGTGGCGGGCAACGTGATGGCCTTCGTCGCGCCCGACACCGAGACACTCGTCCTGCGCCGCATCGCCGCGCACCTCAAGCCCGATGGCTTCGCCGTCGTCGGCTTCCACACCGACCGCTACGACATGGGTGCCTTCGACCGCCACCTCGCCGACGCAGGCTTCACGCTTGAGCACCGATTCGCCACGTGGGACCTGCGGCCGTGGCGAGACGATGCCGATTTCGCGGTCAGCGTCCTGCGGATGCCGTCATGAGCGAAAGGACCAGCCCATGAATGACGAAACGACTCCGATCATGACCGACCTCGCCGATGTGGCCGCCCTCGTCGACGTCGCCCCCGACAGCACCGTGTCACGCACGGTCCTCAAGGCCGACGGTGCCCGCCTGGTGCTGTTCTCCTTCGATACCGGTCAGGAGCTGACGGAGCACACGGCCGCCGTGCCCGTCCTGCTGCAGGCACTCGACGGCGAGTTCGCGATCACGGCCGACGGCCGCACGGTGGACCTCACGCCGGGCGGGGTGATCCACCTAGGGGCCCGCCTGCCGCATGCGGTGCTCGCGAAGGTGCCGAGCCGTCTGCTGCTGACAATGCTGGACCCGCGCCAGTCCTGACGATGAACGATGCGGAGTTGCGCGGCCAGCGCCTGCGGAACCTGAGGCTCACGGACCACGCGCCGATGAGCCCTCTCGACGTCGTCGAATGGCTCGGCGCCATCCAGGCCCAGGACCTCGCCAGCGCGATGTGGTCACTCGGCGTTCGATCACAGGGCGCGACCGAAGCCAGCATCGCCTCGGTATTCGAAGACGGACAGATCCTCCGCACGTGGCCCATGCGCGGAACCATCCATGCCGTGCCGAGCGTCGACGCCCGGTGGATGCTAGAAACGACAGGAGCGCGCGCGCTCGATGCATCAACCCGCAGGCGCGAGCAGCTCGGGCTGACCGTGGCGGATGTCGAGCGCGCCACCACAAGCCTCGAGGCTGCACTGACGGGCGGACGGCGACTGACCCGGGCCGAGGCCCTCACCACCATCGACGACGCCGGTGTGCAGACCACCGGCCAGCGTGGCTACCACCTCCTTTCCTATGCCGCTCACATCGGCGTCACCTGCATCGGCCCACAGCAGGGAAGCCAGCAGACGTTCGTACTGCTGGACGAATGGGCACCGACGCCTCGCCGCCTGACACGGTCCGAGGGTCTCGTCGAGTTGGCGTTCCGCTACTTCCGCAGCCACGGTCCAACCACCGTCCGCGACTTCGCCGGGTGGACGGGCCTTACCCTCACCGAGTCTCGCGCCGCCGTCGCGGGCAATGACGGCCGTCTCCATGCGATCGGCTCCGGGCCCGAAGCGCGGTGGGCAGCTATCGGGTCCGACGGCGACACGGACAACGGAGCCGACTCGGTTCTTGCCCTGCCGGGATTCGACGAGCTCATCCTCGGTTACAAGGACCGGAGCCTGCATGTTCCGGAAGGGATGCTCGACCGCATCGTGCCCGGCGGCAACGGCGTGTTTCGCTCCACCATCGTGGCTGATGGCATTGCCATAGCGACGTGGAGCCGAAAGCTGCGCGCTGATCGGGTCGACATCACCGTAGAACCCTTCACCCATCTGACATCACGAACCATGCGTGCCGCCACCACGGCCCTCGAGCAGTACGCGACCTACCTCAACAGTCAAGCGTCAGTGACGTTCAGCCCCTTCGTTGAGAGGTCTACCGCGCCAACGTCCTGACCCACCTCGCCGAACGGCCCGTTGTGGCGGGGGAAACTCGTCCCGAACCAGTCACAGAGGGCCACTCGCCGGAAGGGTCAGAGGGTGGCGGCGACGAGCTCGGCAATCTGCACGGCGTTGAGGGCCGCGCCCTTGCGCAGGTTGTCGTTGCTGACGAACAGCGCCAGGCCACGGCCATCCGGCACCGATGAGTCCTGACGGATCCGGCCGACGAAAGCCGGATCAGCACCCGCCGCCTGCAGCGGCGTGGGCACATCGGAGAGTTCGACTCCCACAGCAGCCGCAAGCAGCGCCGTTGCCTCCTGCGCCGAGATGGGACGGTCGAACTCCGCGTTGATCGACAGCGAGTGACCCGTGAATACGGGGACGCGCACGCAGGTGCCCGACACGAGCAGGTCCGGGATCTCGAGGATCTTGCGGCTCTCGTTGCGCAGCTTCTGCTCCTCGTCGGTCTCGAGCGATCCATCGTCCACGATGTTGCCGGCCAACGGGATCACGTCGAACGCGATGGTGCGCACGTACTTCTTCGGTGCCGGGAAGTCGACGGACGACCCGTCGTGCGTGAGCTGGGCGATGTCCTGCGTGACCGCCGCGCGGACCTGGCCGTCGAGTTCCTCAACGCCGGTGAGCCCGCTGCCCGAGACGGCCTGGTACGTGCTGACGATGAGTCGACGGAGCCCCGCTGCCGCATGCAGCGGCTTCAGCACGGGCATCGCCGCCATCGTCGTGCAGTTCGGGTTGGCGATGATGCCCTTGCGAACGTCGGCCAGTGCGTGCGGATTGACCTCGCTGACGATGAGCGGCACGTCGGGATCCATGCGCCAGGCCGAAGAGTTGTCGATGACGATGGCACCGGCCGCCGCGTACTTCGGGGCCAGCAGCTTCGACGTAGCGCCGCCAGCGGAGAACAGTGCAATGTCGATACCCGTCAGGTCTGCCTCGGCAGCATCCTCGACGGTGATCGCTGCGCCACGCCACGGCAGCGTCGTGCCAGCCGACCGAGCCGACGCCAGGAACCTCACCTGCGACATCGGGAAGTCACGCTCGTCGAGCAGACGGCGCATGACGGCACCGACCTGGCCGGTGGCACCGACGACAGCAACAACAGGAAGCCGACTCATCGCCCCGTCCCTCCGTAGACCACGGCCTCGCCATCAGCGTCGAGCCCGAAGGCGGTGTGCAGCGCCTGCACCGCACGCTGCGAGTCATCGACGCGCGTCACGACGGAGATTCGGATCTCGGAAGTCGAGATCATCTCCACGTTGATGCTCGCGTCAGCAAGGGCCTGGAAGAAGGTCGCGGAAACGCCCGGGTGCGAACGCATTCCGGCGCCGACCAGCGAGACCTTCGCGATCTGATCGTCGACACGCAGGGACTCGAAGCCGATCGAGCCGCGCTCGGAGTCGAGTGCCTTCATCGCGGCCTGGGCCGATCCCTGCGGGCAGGTGAACGTGACGTCCGTACGTCCCGTCGACGCGGCGGACACGTTCTGCACGATCATGTCGACGTTGATGCTGGCCACCGCCAGGGCCTTGAAGATCGCTGCGGCCTCACCCGGCTTGTCCGGGACACCGACCACGGTGATCTTGGCGTCGTTCACGTCCGCGGCAACCCCGGAGATGATCGGCTGTTCCATGGCACTTCCTTCGGCGATAGCGGCTTCGATGGCTTCGGGGGATGTGACAAGCGTGCCGATCTCCTGCGAGAACGACGAGCGCACGCGAATCGGGACGTTGAAACGACGGGCGTACTCGACACAACGCAGGTGCAGGACCTTGGCACCCACGGCAGCCAGCTCGAGCATCTCCTCGTAGGTGATGTACGGGACCTGACGAGCAGCGGGCACAACACGCGGGTCGGCGCTGAACACGCCGTCGACGTCGGTGTAGATCTCGCAGACCTCTGCGTCGAGGGCCGCTGCGAGCGCAACTGCAGTCGTGTCCGAACCGCCGCGACCGAGCGTCGTGATGTCCTTGGTGTCCTGCGCCACGCCTTGGAAGCCGGCGACGATCGGGATCGCGCCCTCGTCGATCGCGGTCCGGATGCGCCCGGGGGTCACGTCGATGATCCGGGCGGCGCCGTGCTTGGAGTCGGTGATCAGGCCCGCCTGCGAGCCCGTGTAGGAGCGGGCTTCGGCACCTAGGTCGGAGATGGCCATCGCGACGAGTGCCATCGAGATGCGCTCGCCTGCGGTGAGGAGCATGTCGAGCTCACGGGCGGGCGGCAGCGGAGAGACCTGCTCGGCGAGGTCGAGGAGTTCATCGGTCGTGTCGCCCATGGCCGAGACCACGACAACGACGTCGTGGCCAGCCTCCTTGGTATCGACGATCCGGCGCGCTACGCGCTTGATGCTGGCTGCATCAGCGACGCTGGAGCCGCCGTACTTCTGCACGATGAGAGACACGGCACAGAGTCTACCCATTGCCGTGCAAGCGATTACCCATGGTCCAAAGGGCCCCCGGCTCGTCGGGGAGCGCGAGTACTACGTCCGGCGCAGTCGCTCGCAGGCCGCCCCCAGCAGCGCGAGTGGCTCGTCGATCGTGGCCGAGATCACCTCCACACGAATGCGGAAGTACTCGTGAGCGATGACGTTGCGCATGCCCACGATGCCCGCCCACGGGACGTCGGGCTCCGAGTTTCGGACCTCGTCGGGAAGGGCGCGAACTGCCTCCCCGATCACCATCAGGTCATAGAGGATCGCGTCGAAGGCCGTGCTCGCCAACTCACGATCGGCCTCCGTCTCGCCGCGCCGCATCAACGCCTCCGCCACGGCAATCGCCTCGATCCGTGCAATGAGATCGCCGAGCCGTGAGCCGACATCCCGCGTCACAGCGGCACGGCCTCCGCGAGCGCACTAGCGGCCACCTCAGGCTTCAGCAGCGCCACCGGTGCAATGTCCACAGACTCGTGAAGGAGTTCCTCTAACTGCAACTTCAGTGTGACGATCGGCATGAGTCCATGGGATACGTCAAAGTCGACGAGGAGGTCGATATCGCTTCTGGTGTGAGCATCACCTCGCGCGACCGATCCGAATACCCGCACGTCGCGCACGCCAGCAGCGCGGGCCAGCCGGAGGATCTCACCGCGGTTCCGCCGCAGGAGTGATGCGCGTAGCCCCGACAGATCCGTTGCGACGGCCGGCACGGCAGCAAGGGACAGGTGCATACCGGCGGCGCGCAGGACGCGCTCAAGGGTCGAGACCGAAGGAGAGACGGCCCCCGTCTCGTAGCGCGCGATGGCGGCTTGCGATGTCCCCGCCCGGCGGGCGAGTTCGGCCTGGTTCAACCCCGAAGCAGAGCGGGCCGATCTCACGAGGTCACCGACTTGGCTCACCAGTGAATTATGCCTGTACCGGCATAATCAGGTCAACAGGCGGCGGCCCTCGAAAGCCCGGCCCAGCGTGACCTCGTCGGCGTACTCCAGGTCGCCGCCGACGGGCAGCCCGCTCGCCAGCCGCGACACCGCGATCCCCAGCGGGGCGATCATCCGCGCGAGGTAGGTGGCGGTGGCCTCCCCCTCCAGGTTCGGGTCGGTGGCCAAGATGACCTCGGTGAGCTTGTCGTCGGCCAAGCGGGCCAGCAGTTCACGGATGCGGAGCTGGTCGGGACCGATGCCATCGATCGGGCTGATCGCCCCGCCGAGCACGTGGTAGCGACCCCGGAACTCGCGGGTCTTCTCGATGGCGACGACGTCCTTGGACTCCTCGACGACGCACAGCACGGTGAGGTCACGACGCGGATCGCGGCAGATCCGGCACTGCTCCTCCTCCGCGACGTTGCCGCAGATCGTGCAGAAACGGACCTTGTCCTTCACCTCGCGCATTGTGTCGGCTAGGCGGTGAACGTCGGCAGGCTCAGCAGCGAGGATGTGGAAGGCGATGCGCTGCGCGCTCTTCGGCCCCACGCCGGGCAGCCGGCCGAGCTCGTCGATGAGGTCCTGAATGATCCCCTCGTACACGCTAGATACCGCTCTCGGTCATCAGTGCTCGATCTCGCCGATGCGGGTCGCACCGAGTTCGCGCAGTGCGAGGTCGACACCCACGGCGCCGTCAGAGTCCGCGTCGTCCATGCTCGGCGCATCCGGCTCGCTCGATGTGTCCGGCGCGGCCGCCGCTTCGCCCGGCGACGTGGCCACCGGCTGCACTCGATTAGGCGCGAGGACGACGTCGATCTTCACGTCGGCCTTCATGACGTCGATGATCGCCTGCCGCAGCCGCTCGTCATGGCCACTGGACTTCAGGTTGTTGGCCTTGCCCGCATCACCAACAGCAACAGCGAGGACGCCATCGCTGAGCGAGATGGGCGTGGACTCGCTGAACGCCATCCACGCCACC
>CAIVQM010000034.1 GCA_903908025.1 uncultured bacterium | reverse complement strand
GTCCCGTGGATCGGGCCGAAGGGAGTTGGTCGTGTCAGTTGCCACCGCAAGCGAGGCTCGGGTGCGACCTGCCGGATGGGAGCTGCCCCGCATCATCAGCGTCGACGATCACATCGCGGAGCCTCCCGCGATGTTCGAGGGGCGCCTTCCGCGGAGCCTGCAGGATCGCGCGCCGAGGGTCGAGCGCGGCCTCCTCAACTTCAGTACGGTGCCCGGCAACGAGAAGAACCTCGTCCTGTCAGATGACGGCATTGTGGGTGACTACTGGGTGTACGAGGGCAAGGTCATGCCCATGTACACCACCGCGGCCGCCTCGGGTCGAGACATCCGTGAACTCGAGCGCGGACCGATCACCTACGACGAGATGCGTCCTGGCTACTACGAGGTGAAGGCGCGACTGGAGGACATGGACCTGAACCATGTCGAGGCCTCGCTGTGCTTTCCGACGATGCCGCGCTTCTGCGGGCAGACGTTCATGGAGGCCGCCGACAAGGATCTCGGGCTCGCCTGCGTGAAGGCGTACAACGACTGGATGGTGGAGGAGTGGGCTGGCCAGAGTGGCGGACGGCTGATTCCCCTGTGCCTGATCCCGATGTGGGATCCGACGCTTGCGGCGGCTGAGATCCGCCGGAATGCTGCGCGCGGCGTGCATGCGGTCGCGTTCAGCGAGATCCCGGCGTTCCTCGGACTGCCGAGCGTCCACGACAAGGAGCACTGGGAGCCCTTCTTCGCCGCGTGCGCTGAGACAGCCACGACGGTGAACATGCACATCGGGTCCTCGTCGAAGCTCTGGCCGACCTCGGACGACGCGCCGACAGCGGTGGGCCTGACGCTGCTCTTCCAGAACGCCATGGCGTCGTTGACGGACTTCCTGTTCTCGGGGGTCCTCCAGCGTCATCCCGATCTCATCCTGGCCTACTCGGAGGCCCAGATCGGCTGGCTTCCCTACTGCCTGGAACGAGCCGACAACGTGTGGAGAGAACGCCCGGTTGATTCGGGCATCAAAGGGCTGCTGGACGAGCCGCCGTCGGCCTACTTCCGTCGCCAGGTGTATGGCTGCTTCTTCAACGACCTGCACGGCCTGGAGTCGCTGGACAAGATCGGTGTCGACAATGTGACGTTCGAGACCGACTATCCGCACGGCGACTCCACCTGGCCGAACACCAGGGCCATGGCGGAGGAGATGTGCGCATCGCTCGACGAGGAGACGGTCTACAAGCTCATGCGGGGCAACGCGATCAAGATGCTCTCGCTCGACTTCGACCGCGACCGTGTGACGGCATGACCGAGTACGGCAAGTCGGCGCGACTTGCAGACAAGGTGGTTCTCATCACCGGGTCGACGAAGGGCCTCGGCCTGGACATGGCGTTCGCGTGCGCCGCAGCCGGGGCGAGGGTCGTGATCACCGGGCGATCCGAGGAAGCCGGCGAACAGGCCGCTAGTCAGATCAATGCCAGTGGGGGCGAGTCGATCTTCGTCCGTTGCGATGTCAACTCCGAGGACGATGTCGAGGCAGCCGTCGGGGCCGGGATCGACAGGTGGGGACGACTCGACGGTGTCGTCGCCAACGCCTCGAACTACGTGGGCAACAACGGCCAGGGCTACGACAATGTCGTGACGGAGATGACGCTCGAGGGCTGGAACGCCATCCTGTCGAGCGACCTCACGGGTGTTTTCCTCACGCTGAAGCACGGTATTCGAGCCCTTTGCGCCGGCACCGGCGGATCCGTGGTCACGATGGCGTCGCAGCACGCGCTCCGTGGCGTGAACGGGAGTGCTGGCTACAGCGCAGCAAAGGGCGGCGTGGTCTCATTGACTCGCGCCGTTGCCAGCTACTACGCCCGTTACGACGTTCGCGCAAACTCCATTGCCCCGGGCCTGGTGTACACGGGTAGTGAGTACCTTCAGGACCTGCTTGAGGATCCGGTCAAGGGCCCCTACCTGTGGGATCTCTACCTCGGGCGGGTCGGCGAGCCCAGCGACGTCTCGAACGCGGTGCTGTACCTCCTGAGCGACGAGTCCGCCTTCGTCAACGGCGTGGTTCTGCCCGTCGACGGCGGTGCGGTGAGCGCGGCGCATATGCGGCGACCGCACATCCCAGACCTGCCGCAGTACACGCGCAAGCGCGACCGAGCGCCGCTCTACTGACTGATTCGGTGAACGGTCGGCCCCTGTCAGTGCTGGTGCTCGATCCGTTCGACGAGGTCATCCGGGAGCTCCTTCCCCAGGTAATGGTGTCGCCGCTTTGAGGGCGGGCAACAAACTGCTGGTTGCCCACCGGCGGGCCATCGCGCGACCAGGCCCGAGCCGTGCGGTCGGTAGTGAGTCTGGCGGCGCGCGTGGCCCCCGAGGTGAACCGCACGTGCGCATCGCCGTCGGGGAGCACGGTGAACCGCCCACTGGGGGAGACGGTGCTGCCCTGCGAGGCCAGGCGCATGAGCGCGGCCGCCTCGTCGGAGACGGGGACCCCGGTGTTGAGCCCGTCCGTCCAGGTGACGGGCGCCTCGTGGCTCGTGGGGGTCTCGACGGAGAGGCCGCGTCGGCGCGCGTACTCCTCGCGCGAGGTGGTGTCGGGGGTGAGGAGGCTGAGCAGCACGTGCTGGAGGAGCCGCCCGGCGCTTCCAGCACAAGGTCGAGGTGGGCACGGGGATCAACGTGCCCTTGGCCTGCTACTCCTTCGGTGGCTGGAAGGACTCGCTGTTCGGGGCCACCAACATGTGAGGCAAGGAAGGGATCACGTTCCATATGCGGCGCACGGTCGTGACGTCACGCTGGCCCGAGCCGGCGACGTCGATGGTCGATCTCGGCGTCCCCCGTACGCGCTGACCGCAACGACTACTGCCGAAGCCGAGCTGGACGGATGCTGAGGCTGAGGTCGATGGGATCGACGTGGGCCAGGTTGCGGTCGCGCAGGTCGAGTCGCTTAGATCAGTACCCCGGGGACCACTTGGCGGTCGCCCTCGGCGTGGCGCTGGCGGCCCAAGTGCGCCGTGAGATCACGGATCTGCGATCCGCGAGCCTGCGCGATCATCGACTGGTGGAGCGCGTCGCGACCACGCCGAACTACAGCAGCAGTCTCATGGGCCGCTCGATCAGATCCACGAAGGTGCGTAGCCACCGTGCGGCAATCGCACCGTCGACCGGACGATGATCCACCGAGAGCGTCAGGTGCATGTGCGGCTGCACGCGTAGTTCTCCATCGATCACGGCGGGTTCGTCGCGAATCGCGCCCACCGCGAGAATCGAGGCTTGCGGAGGGTTGATGATGGCATCGAAGCCTTGGATTCCCATGGCTCCGAGATTGCTGAGACTGGCGCTGCCACCCTCCAGTTCGTCGGGATGCAGGTTCCCTACGCGTGCTCGCTCGACAAGCGCCGATCGCAGGCGCGCGACTTGTGCCAGGGAACAACGGTCAACCCCCCGCAAGACGGGAGCCACGAGTCCGCGATCTGTCGCGATCGCAAGGCCCACATCCACCGAACGGAAGTGCCGTACGCCGGCCTCACTCCACTGGACGTTCATTTCCGGGACGGTGAGATGAGAGGCCGCCATGGCCTTCAGCAGGAAGTCGGTGACGGTGACCGTGATGTCAGATACCTCATTGAGCTCCCGCCGCAGGGCGATCAGACGGTCCATTCGGGCGACGTCACGCAGGTAGAAGTGCGGGACCGAGGCCTTGCTGTGCGTCATCGCGTTTGCGATCGCTCGGCGCCGAACCGAGTGAGGGACGACCTCGACCTCAGATGCCGCTGCCGATTCAGATGCCTCCGTCCGCCGCGATGGCGTACGCGTCGCTTGTTGAGCATGCGCCGCGGCGGCGGAAGCCCTGAGGACGTCGTCTCGTCGAATTCGGCCTCCGGGACCAGAACCCTGCAATGTCTGCAGGTCGATTCCGCGGGCGGTCGCGAGCCGACGGGCCAAGGGGCTGGCGAAGATCCGCTCTGCTCTCACTTCCCCAGGATCGGGCCGGGTCGGGGCGCTCACATCTTCAGACGGGTCGCCGGTCTCGGAGGTCTCCTGCGGCACCGCGGCACCGCCGCTGGTGGCGTCGAGAAGGGACTCGAAACCGGTTTCACCCTCGGCGCCGATGATGGCGATCGGACATCCGGCCGTCAGCGACGACCCTGGCGCGACGAGGTGGCGCAGGACGAACAGGTCGGCAGGTGCGGTGACTTCGACCATTGCCTTCGCGGTCTCGACAAGCGCGACGGGGCCGTCGCATCTCGCGCCCTCGTCTGCGAGCCATTCCGTGAGTACTGCTTCCTCGGCTCCGAGTGAGTCGGGAACGTTGAGTATCTGGGCCACTACGAGTTCGCAATCTCGACAAGGCGTCGCGCAATCTCGTCATCCTGAGGGATGGCAGCTTGTTCGAGCACTCGGCTCACCGTGGGCGAGGCTTCGCCTCCCGTTATCCTCTGGACAGGTTGGTCGAGGTGGTCGAAGAATCTGCGTTGAATCTCGTCCGAGAGCCAACCGCCGTATGACGTTCCGAGCGCGCCCTGCTCAGCGATCACCACGCGATTGGTCTTCCGGATACTCGTGCCGATGGTTTCCCAGTCGACACTCGCGCGATCGAGCCACCGCATGTCAATGACGTCGGCATCGACGCCCTCAAGCCGCTCGGCGACTGCGAGAACGCGGTTCGTCATCGCGAGCCAGGTCAGTACGGTCAGGTCGTCTCCCGAGCGCCGCACGGCTGCCTTGCCGACGGGCAGGCAGTAGTCCAAGTCCCCGATTGGTATGAGCCCCGACTGCGTGTAGAGCTCAGCGTGCTCGATCACCACGACGGGGTCGTTGCACGTGAGTGCGCTGTTCATGAGCCCGATGTAGTCGAATGGATTGGACGGAGCGACAATCCTCCACCCGGGCGACATCATGAAGGCCCCTGTGGGCTCGATCGAGTGCTGGGAGCCGTAGCCCGTTCCGAGAGCGCACTTCGTCCGAAGTACCAGGGGCACGGGGTCGTTCAGGCCGAACATGTGGCGGGCCTTGCCAATCTGGTTGAAGAGCTGATCGGCCGCTACCCACATGAAGTCCGCGTACATGAACTCCACGACCGGGCGGAAGCGGCCGTCGATGGCAAGGCCGCCCGCCATTCCGGTGAAGGCGTTCTCGCAGATGGGAGTACCGAGCAACCGCTCCGGGAAGCGTTCCGCAAGGCCCCGAGTGGCGCCGTTCGTCCCGCCGTTGAGGTGATGGACATCCTCCCCCATCACGACGATGGTGGGATCGAGCTCCATTCGCCGGCCCATGACGCGGGCGACAGCGTCAATGAACCGAACCTCCTCCACCTCACCGTCGTGCGCCTCGCGTTCGGAGAACCGGACGGTCGCGAACTCGGCGAGGTCGCTGCGGATCTGCTCGTTCACAAACTCCGTGGAAGGCCACTCGTCTTCGCGGACCTCCCGTTGACCGGCCTTACCGCCAGCAACTGGCTGAAACACCGTGTCTCCTACCCAAGCCATGAGCTCCTGAGCTTGCTTCGCGAACAGTTCGGTCTGCTCCTGGCTGAGCACTCCCCGACGAACGAGGTGACCCGCCAATGCGGCCAGGGGATCTCGCGCTCGCCACTCGTCCTCCTCAGACTTTGGCCGGTACCGATACGCGCTTCCCGGCAGGGGGCCGTTCTGGTGGAAGTAGCGGTACACGTCGACTTCGACGATCGCCGGCCCCAGCCCCGCACGGGAATGCTCGACTGCCTCTCGCATCGCGAGCAGGACTGCGACCGCATCCATGCCGTCCGTCTTCCAACTGGGAATCCCGAAGCCCTGACCACGTGCCGCCAGTCGCGGTTCCCCCGTTGACTCGGCCACACTGGTGGAAACCGCATACTGGTTGTTCTCAACGAAGAATACGAGGGGCAGCTTCCAGGCGGCAGCAAGATTCATCGTCTCCAACGTGGACCCGATGTTCATCGCGCCGTCGCCAAAGAACGTGACAGCGACGTTGCCGCTGTGTGCCAACTTGTGCGCGAGTGCCGAGCCCGCGGCCAGAGGCACGCCGCCACCGACAATCGCATTCGTCCCCATCGCACCGGCCTCGGGCCAGCGCAAGTGCATCGACCCTCCACGGCCATGCCCGAACCCTCGCTCCAGGCCCGCGATCTCGGCAAACGTTCTCAGAACGAACTCGCGCACAGCCTGGGACAGCCCCTCCCGGGGGTCGATCCCGTCGGGGCAGATGTACGAGAGCCCCTTGGCCAGGAACTGATGATGAGCTCGGTGCGAACCGTTGATGGTGTCGCCGACCTGGAGGCTCAGGACCGCCGCCGCTGCGGCGCCTTCCTGACCGACGCTCGAGTGCACCGGTCCGTTAATGAGACCTTCTGCCCCAGCCTGGAGCGCGAACTCCTCGAATGCGCGGATCAGCTGCGCCTGGGCGAACAGCGTCTCAAGGGCCCTGGGCTCGGCCGCGTCCCAGTCCTCGAGCGTGGCCTCGATCTGGGTCCACGGGACGTCCGTCGTCAAGAGGGTCTTCCTACTCACGTTCGCTCCAAGACCTTTCGCAAGGGATACTGAGCCCGCAAGCGAATGGCGATTAGCGGGCGAGACGAATGCTATGCCTAAACCGACCGGTGAGCCAGCATGTGCAGGTTCTGAGAGTGCGCGAGGGCCCTTGTGAGGCTATGGCGAGCGCGCGGCCCACGGCTGTGTCGCCCACCCGCAACCGGCGCCAAGGCCCGGCACGGGCAACTCAGCTCGCGGCGGGTATCAGTTTGCGGGCCTCCGCCAGCAGGTTAATGACCCGGTCCGCCGATTCCCACGACGGCTCGATGATCATCTCGTCGAAACCCAGGCCTGCGAGTTCGGAGAACATCGTCAGCAGTCCGTCCTCGTCGTTGCGATCCTTCACGGCAAGGCGAATAACCCGCTGGAAGGGCCGCTCGATGCCAGCTCCCGCTTCCTGCAGGATGGCCAGTTGCTCCGCCGTCTCCTCAACGTACGACGTATAGCCCATCGCCAAGCCGAGCCAGCCATCGCCGAGCCGCGCCGCTCGGCGCAGCGCCTGGGGCTTGTTGCCGCCGAGCAACAGGGGGACCCCGTACTCAGGGGCGGGCGTCAGGTAGAACGCCTTGCCGTCGACGACCTGACGAGGATTGGTCCAGTACTCACGCAACAGTCGGACCTGCTCCTCAAGCCGCGGATAGCGACTGTCGAAGTCGTAGCCGACGAACTCGAACTCGTCCCTCAGCCAGCCGGCGCCGATGCCGAGCACGCACCTCCCCTTGGAAAGTCGATCGAGAGTCGAGCACACCTTGGCCATCTCGACAGTGTTGCGCTGCGGTAGAACGAGGACGGCGGTACCGATTCTGAGCTTGTCGGTGCAGGCTGCGGCGTAGGCCATGCAGGTCAGGACCTCGTTCCAGTCCGCAGCCGCGTTGGACACGCGATCGACCTGCTCCTTCGCGCTGGGCGAGTAGGGGTGCGCGTCGCTCGGATTCTCCATCATCACCAGATGGTCGGAGAACCAAATCGAGTCGGCACCACCCTCCTCGACGACCGCAACCGCCTCGGCAAGCGGCGTCCGCGAAAGCAGCGGACCACTGTTCGGAATGATGCATCCCAGCTGCATGGTCATCGTGGAACCTCTCGTTGCCACTTGCGCGAAGAGACCCGAGGTTGTCCGGGCCCTCTTGGATTGCTCGGTGGCGGTTCTCGTGTGCTGCCTGCTTTGCGTTCAGTCTTGGGCGCCCGGCAGGTCGCCCCACCAGAGAACCGTCGGGTCGATGCGCAGACCGTACCCAACTACTCACCGTTCGTGAAGCAGCTGACGACATACGGTGCGTTTGGGCATTACGGTCAGGCTCAACGATCGAGGCTGCCCGAGTGAGCGAGCAGTGACGTCAGCGCCGTGCAATTCTTGACCGGTGTGGGGGCACGGCATATGGTGCCGGGTCGCAGGCTCTATTTGGAGGCGTATGTGAACGCGTCGGACACTGGTG
>CAIVQM010000033.1 GCA_903908025.1 uncultured bacterium | reverse complement strand
CGCGAACGTGCTGAACGCGACTCCCTTGCTCGCATCGAAGCGGTCGACGGCCTTGATCAGGCCGACGGTCCCGACCTGCACCAGGTCGTCGAACGACTCACCGCGATCGCGGTAGCGGCGGGCCAGATGATGGACGAGCGGCAGGTGCATCGTGACGAGCTCGTCGCGCACGACCGCTCGGTGGGGGTCGTCAACCGGCAGCGATGCCAGCTCGGCCAGCAGTCCCTCTTCGCGACGCCGTTGTTCGGGTCCCCAGCGACTGGTGCGTTGGGTCGGCGTTTCAGGCGTCACGCGTCCGCCGGCACGTGCCGGTGGACGCTGAGGCGCAGGGTGACGACGTTGCCGGTGACGTCGGCGGTGACGGTCTCGACGAGGGCGCTCAGCACCGTCCAGCTGAAGGTGTCCTGCGCGGGCACGGTGCCCGAAGAGGTCGGGGCCGAGATCGTGATGGCGAGGTCGGTGCCGTGGACGTCGAAGGTGCAGGTGATGTCCGAGCCCGCAGGTGCGTCGAGGATGACCTGGCTGACGGCCTCGTCGACGGCGAGACGCACATCCTCGAGCTGGTCGATCGGCAGGTCGGCACGTGCGGACATCGAGGCGGCCAGCGTGCGCGCGAGCCCGACGTTGGCGGTGTCCGACGGGAAGGTCAGGGTCACACTCATGGGGTTCCTCCGCTCGCGAGCCGCGTCAGGTCATCGCCCGTGACGCGGTGCACCGTCCATTCGTCCATCGGCATCGCACCGAGGCTGCCGTAGAAGCCCAGCGCCGGCTCGTTCCAGTCAAGGACCCACCATTCCAGCCGGCCGTAGCCGTTGTCGACACATTCCTGGGCGAGGGTCGCGAGTAGAGCCTTTCCGTAGCCGGTGCCGCGCAGCTCCGGGCGGACGTACAGGTCCTCGAGGTACAGGCCATGGACGCCGAGCCAGGTCGAGAAGTTGAGGAACCACATCGCGAACCCACCGAGCCGGCGGCCATCGGGGGTCGCGTGCTCGACCACATGGGCGAAGACCTTGGGGTCGGGGCCGAACAGGGCTTGCTGGAACTGCTCCTCGGTGGCCGTGGCCTCGTCGAGTGCCTTCTCGTACTCGGCGAGCTCGCGCACCATGAGCACGATCTCGGCAACGTCGTCGGGGGTGGCGCGGCGGATCCGTCCCGGCGTCACATCAGTCCTGCGTCCTGTGGCATCCCGTCACCCTAGGGCCCCGACAGACCGATGCCTCGTCACTTGTGGGGCTCCGCCTGCCGGCGAAGACCCCCACGAGTGACGAGGCATCGGATGGTGCGGGGGAGATCAGGCCTTCTTGGTCTCCCAGAAGATCACGGCGATCTCGTCGATCTTGGCGAGCAGCTCGTCGGCGACGGCCACATCGGTCGTGCCCTTCGTGCCGCCGGCGCCGGCCAGCTTCGTGGCCTGGTTGAACAGGTCGTTCAGCTGCGGGTAGGCCGCGAAGTGCGGGGCCTTGAAGTAGTCGGTCCACAGCACCCACAGGTGCTCCTTGACCATGTGCGAGCGCTCTTCCTTGATGGAGATCGCGCGGGCCTTGAACTCCAGGTCGTCGGAGCCGTGGTACTTGACCATGCAGGCCTTGACGGACTCGGCCTCGAGGCGGGCCTGGGAGGGGTCGTAGATGCCGCAGGGCAGATCGCAGTGGGCGTAGGCGGTGGTGCGAGGGGCGAGCACGGTGGTGACGAGACGCTTGAGCATGGGACTCCTTCGGGGACGTTTTGGTGCTGCAGACGATAGCGCCGATGCCCGCGGGGGGCACGCGGCAGGATGGGTGCGTGCTCCCGTTCACCCGCGTCCGCGTCATCGGGCCGTCGATGGAGCCGACCGTGCGCAATGGCGACTGGTGGCTCGTGCGGCGGACCTCGGCCGTCGGTCCGGGCGACGTCGTCCTGCTGGTGCACCCGGCGCGTCCCCATGCCCTGGTCGTCAAGCGCATCGATCGGCGCGCGGGCGATGGGTGGTGGGTGCTCGGGGACAACGCCGGGGCCAGCGAGGACAGCCGGCAGTTCGGTGTGGTGCCGTCGGAAGGGGTCATCGGCCGACTGTGGTGGCGGTATCGCCCCCTTCGGCGAGGGGATGGCTAGGGTCGGGCCATGTTCGCCGTCTATGCCAATGGCATCAGCCCCACCGACCCGTTGTCCTGCCTCGCTGTGGGGGAGTTGCCCGCGCCGGAGACGCCCGACGAGTGGGTGACGGTGCGCGTGAAGGCGGCGAGCCTGAACCACCATGACGTGTGGGCGCTGAAGGGCCAGGCGCTGAAGGCGGAGCAGGTGCCGATGATCCTCGGCACGGATGCAGCCGGGGTGACGGACGATGGTCGCGAGGTCATCGTGCACGCCGTTGTCGGCGATACGGAGGCAGGTGATGGCGACGAGACCCTCGACCCGCGGCGCAGCCTGCTCAGCGAGCGGTACCCCGGCGCGATCGCCGAGTACGTGCGCGTGCCGGCGCACAACCTCGTCGACAAGCCGGCCGAGCTGACGTTCGAGGAGGCGGCCTGCCTCCCCACCGCGTACCTCACGGCCTACCGGATGATCGTCGAGAAGTCGGGCACGCAGCCCGGTGACCTGCTGCTCGTGCAGGGTGCGGGCGGAGGAGTCGCCACTGCGCTGATCGTGCTGGGCAACGCGCTCGGCCGCCGCGTCTGGGTCACGTCGCGTGATGAGGCCAAGCGCGAGTGGGCCCTGACGATCGGCGCCGAAGCGGCTTTCGAGTCCGGTGCTCGACTGCCCGAGAAGGTCGACGCCGTCATGGAGACGGTCGGCGAGGCGACGTGGAGCCACTCAATGAAGGCGCTGCGTCCCGGTGGCCGGATCGTCATCTCCGGCGCCACGTCGGGCGCCAACCCGCCCGCTGACCTGAACCGCGTCTTCTTCCTTCAGCTGACCATCGTGGGCTCGACCATGGGCACGCTGCAGCAGCTGCGCGACCTCGTCGACCTGCTCGTGCGCACCGGCGTGCGCCCGGTGATCGACCGGGTGCTGCCGATGGAGCAGGCGGCCGAGGCGTTCGCCGTGATGAACGACGGGGACGTGCGCGGCAAGCTGGTCCTCACCCGCTGACGCGCTGACGTTGAGGCGTGCTACGGTGTGCTACGGAGGTGTCGAGTGACGACAACCACGGGCCACCGGACCATCAGCCACCGCGAACTGCGCAACAACAGCGGCGAGATCCTGCGCGCCGTGGCGGCGGGGGAGTCCTTCACGATCACCAACAACGGGCAGCCGGTGGCTGAGCTAGTTCCGGCAGGGAGACCGCCTTTCGGTGGACTCACGGTCACGCAGGCGCGCCAGCCAGGCGATTTCAGCAGCATCCCCAAGTGGGACCTGTCGCAGCCCGTTCTCGAGATCCTCGACGAACTCAGAGGTGAGCGATGATTGCCTACGTCGATTCTTCGGCGGCGGCCAAACTGCTGTCGCGGGAGCCCGGATCGGAGGCCGTCGATGCGCTGTTCGACTCATTCGCCGAGCGGGGCGAGACGCTGCTCGCCGGGTGGCTTGTCGAGACCGAACTCCGGCGCATTGCCGTGCGCGAGTCGACGTCGCAGGAGTCCGTCACGGCACTTCTCGGCCGGCTAGCCATGGTCGAGTTGGATGCCGGCGTCTATCGCGCTGCGGGGTTGCTGCCTGGTCCACGACTGCGCAGTCTTGATGCACTTCACCTGGCCACGGCACTGCGTGTGGGCGCCGACGCGATGATCACCTTCGACGAGCGCCTCGAGCAGGCGTGTGCGTCGGTGGGGTTGCCGGTGCTGGCCGTCCCCGCCGCCTGACACGGGGCGGGCTAACTGTCGGTGTCGTCGTCCTCGTCGTCGCGCGCGAGCCACGTCGCGAACCGCTCGATCGGCGTCTCGAACTCCGGGTTCAGGTCGACGAACTCGCGCAGTCGCTCGGCGACCCAGGCGACGGAGACGTCCTCCTCGCCACGTCGCTTCTCGAGCTCCTCGATGCCCCGGTCGGTGAAGTACACGGCTACGCGAACGCCCGCGCGACGAGCTCGCGCTGCTCCTGCTCGTGCCGCTGATGCGTGCCGACGGCGGGTGACGAGGATGCGGGGCGCGAAACCCCGAACACCGGGCGGTTGATGATCTCGGGCAGGTTCATCGCGACGAAGCTCCAGGCGCCCTGATTGGCCGGCTCCTCCTGAACCCACGTGAGTTCGGCCTCGGGGTACTGCAGCAGAGCCGGGGGCAGCGTGCGGAACGGCAGTGGGTAGAGCCGCTCGAACCGCATGATCGCGACATCGGTGATGCCGTGCTCGGCCCGGTACGCCGCGAGGTCGTAGTAGACCTTGCCGCTGCACATGAGCACCTTGCGGATCTGCGGGCCCTCGAATGACGGGTCGGTGATCAGCGGGTGGAAGTGACCGCTGGTGAACTCCGCCTTGCTCGAAACGGCCTGCTTAGAGCGCAGCAGTGACTTCGGCGTGAAGACGATGAGCGGGCGCACGATCTTGGCATTGGCCTGCAGCCGCAGGATGTGGAAGTACGACGCCGGCGTGCTCGGCATGGCGACGACCATGTTGTCCTGCGCACACAGCTGCAGGTAGCGCTCGATGCGAGCGGATGAGTGATCCGGGCCCTGGCCCTCGAAGCCATGCGGCAGCAGCAGCGTCAGCGATGAGCGCTGGCCCCACTTCTGCTCGGCGGACGAGATGAACTCGTCGATGATGGTCTGCGCGCCATCGGCGAAGTCGCCGAACTGGGCCTCCCAGATGACGAGGGCATCGGACCGCGCAACGCTGTACCCGTACTCGAAGCCCATTGCGGCGTACTCGCTTAGCAGGGAGTCGTAGACATAGAGCTTGCCGTCGCCGCGGTAGCACTGCTTGAGCGGCTTGTACTGCCAGCCGGTCTCCTTGTCGACGATGACCATGTGGCGGTGCCCGAAGGTGCCGCGGCGCACATCCTGGCCGGCGAGGCGGATGGTGCGCCCCTCCATCAGCAGGCCGCCGATGGCGAGGGCCTCGGCCATGCCCCAGTCGATGGCATCCTCGCTGACCATCGTCGAGCGGCGCTGCAACTGCGGCTGCAGGCGCGGATGCACGGTGAAGTCGTCGGGCATCGTCAACTGCGAGGCGATGACGGTGTCGATCTGTTCCTGCGTGATCAGGGTGTCGATCTCTGCCGCAGCGACCTGCGGTGTCAGCGTGCGCTGGCCTTCGGTCACGACGTCGGCCTTGGATGAGCTGAAGTCTGCGTGGCCCTCGTCGGATCGCGTCTCCTGGAAGATCCGCTCGAGCTGCTCCTGGAAGTGGCGCAGTGCGGTCTCGGCCTCCTCCAGCGTGATGTCGCCGCGACCGATGAGCGACTCGGTGTAGTGCTTACGCACCGAGCGCTTCTGATCGATGATCGCGTACATCAGCGGCTGGGTGAGCGACGGGTCGTCGGCCTCATTGTGTCCGCGCTTGCGGTAGGTGACGAGGTCGATGACGACGTCCTTGTGGAAGGTCTGCCGATACGCGAAGGCGAGTTCGGCGACGCGGACGACGGCCTCGGGATCGTCACCGTTGACGTGGAAGATCGGCGCCTGGATCATCCGCGCGACATCGGTCGAGTAGACCGACGAGCGGCTGTACTTGGGGCTGGTCGTGAACCCGACCTGGTTGTTGACGACGACATGGATCGTGCCGCCGGTGCGGTAGCCCTGGATCTGCGACATCTGCAGGGTCTCGGCGACGACGCCCTGACCGGCGAACGCTGCATCGCCATGGATGAGCACGGGCAGCACGTTGAAGGCATCCTCGCGGGGGAGGCGATCCTGCTTGGCGCGAACAATGCCCTCGAGCACGGGGTTGACGGCCTCGAGGTGCGACGGATTGGCAGCGAGGTAGACGCGGGTCTGTGAGCCGTCGGGAGCGGTGAAGTGCCCGCTGGTGCCGAGGTGGTACTTCACGTCGCCGGAGCCCTGCACCTGGTCGTCGCCGAAGTCGCCCTCGAACTCGCGGAACACCTGGCCGTACGACTTGCCGGCGATGTTCGTCAGCACGTTGAGACGTCCACGGTGCGGCATGCCGATGGCGACCTCGACGATGCTGTCATTCGACGAGCAGATCAGCACCGCGTCGAGCAGTGGGATGAGCGACTCGCTGCCCTCGAGAGAGAACCGCTTCTGGCCGACGTACTTGGTCTGGAGGAAGGACTCGAGGGCCTCGGCCTCGTTGAGCTTGTGCAGGATGCGCAGCTGCTCATCGCGGTGCGTGCGCTCGTGAGGTGCCTCGACGCGATCCTGGATCCACTCGCGCTGGTCGGGATCCTGGATGTGCATGTACTCGATGCCGACGGTTCGCGTGTACGAGTCGCGCAGCACGCCCAGGATTCCGCGGAGCTTCATCAGCGGACGGCCACCGAAGCCGCCGGTGGCGAACTCGCGATCGAGGTCCCACAGCGTGAGACCGTGCTGGAGCACGTCGAGATCGGGGTGCATCCGCTGTTCGTACTCGAGCGGGTTGGTGTCGGCCATCAGGTGCCCGCGGACGCGGAAGGCGTGGATGATCTCCTGCACGCGGACGGTCTTGCTGAGGTCGGTCTCGTGGCCGGCCGAGATGTCCTGCGCCCAGCGGATCGGCTCATAGGGGATCCGCAGCGAGCGGAAGATCTCGCCGTAGAAGTCGTCCTCGCCGATCAGCAGCGCATGGATGCGGCGCAGGAACTCACCCGACTGGGCGCCCTGAATGACGCGGTGGTCGTACGTGCTCGTCAGAGTGAGGATCTTGGACACGGCATTGCGCGCGAGTGACTCGGCCGAAGCACCCTGCCACTCGGCCGGGTACTCCATTGCGCCGACGCCGATGATGCAGCCCTGGCCGGCCATCAGGCGCGCGACGGAGAGCTGCGTACCGATCGTGCCGGGGTTGGTGAGGGAGATCGTGGTGCCGAGGAAGTCGCTGACCTGGAGCTTGCCGCCGCGGGCCTTGCGAACGAGGTCTTCATACGTTGCCCAGAAGCCGGCGAAGTCCATTGCCTGCGCGCCCTTGATGTTGGGGACGAGAAGCTGACGTGACCCGTCGGACTTGGCGAGGTCGATCGCGAGGCCGAGATTGACCTCGTGGTTTCGTAGGACCGCCGGCTTGCCGTCGCTCTCGGTGAACGCGTTGTTCATGGCTGGGACATCGGCGAGAGCGCGAACGATCGCGTAGCCGATCAGGTGGGTGAAGGAGACCTTGCCGCCGCGGCCTCGGGCGAGGTGGTTGTTGATGACCGTGCGGTTGTCCATGAGCAGCTTCGCGGGCACCGCGCGGACGCTGGTCGCCGTCGGGACGGTGAGGCTGGCTTCCATGTTGTCGACGACCCGAGCGGCCGCGCCCTTGAGGACGACGATGTCGGCTTCGGGCGCGGGGGTTGCCGGCAGGCTGGTGCCGCCGGGGACCAGGTGGGTCGAGGGCACCGGCTCGGGGGCGGCAGCGGGTGCCGCGGGGGCAGGGGCCGCTGCGGCCGGCCGGGCGGCCATCGGGGAGAAGTCCGGCGGGGTGTAGCCCTCGAAGAACTCCCACCACGCGGGGTCGACGCTGCTGCGGTCGGCGAGGAACTGTTCGTAGATCTCGTCGACGAGCCACTCGTTCGGGCCGAACTCGATGGTCCGGTTCTCGGGTGTGTCG
>CAIVQM010000032.1 GCA_903908025.1 uncultured bacterium | reverse complement strand
GGTCCGTGTGTCAGCGATCCGCACCGCCCTCGACGCATTGGGCCCCGACTTCACCATCCCCACCCTCCCTACGGCCGACGCCTACTGCACCTACTGCCCCTGGTTCCGCAAGGGCAGCAGCACGATCGCCACGGCATGCCCGGGGCACCCCACCACCCGGGCACTCAAGACGCCCGACACCAGCGGCCCCGCCTTCGGGACCGTCACACCACGAGAGGACACAGCAGCATGAGCACTGACCCGTTCGCCGGAGGCGAATCCCACCCGTCCCTGTCCTTCAAGGACGCCCCATTCGGCACCACCTACCAGGGAACCGTCGTCGAGCTTCCCACCCTGATGCAGGGCCGCGACTTCGACACCGGCGACCCGGCCGTGTGGTCGGACGGCAACCCCAAGATGGTCGTCTGCACCACCCTCGACATCGGCGGCGACAAGTGGAACCTGTGGGCCGCGAAACCGTCCTCGATGTTCTCAGCGATCAAGGACGCGCAAGCCGCGGCCGGAATGCAGATCGCCGTCGGCGGCATCCTGCGAGTCACCTACACGCACGACGAGCCCAACGGGAAGAACCCGAAGCTCAACCCAGCCAAGCAGTACACCGCCGTCTACACCCCCCCGAACGCGTTCGAGGAGCCGGCGCAGCCCGTGATGCCTGCTCAGCCGGCACAGCCGACCATGCCGGTCGCTCCCGGCCAGGCACCCCTGCCAGCCGATCACGCGATGGCCGCACCCGCAGCCGTCGCGCCGGCCCCTGCCGCTAACCCGGCCGAGACCGCAAAGCAGCTCCTCGCCGCCGGGCTCCCCGTCGACCAGGTCGCCACCGCCACCGGCCTCCCAGCAACCACGGTCGCCGCCCTGGCGAACCTCGTGGCCGCCGGCGCCTAGCCGGGTCGCCCCCGCCCCAGCATCAGGCTGGCATCCTCGTCATGGGGGAGCGGTGGGCACGTGAACACCAACTCGCAGACACCAGACCCCGAAGAGCTCATCGACGCACTCTGCGATGAGCTGCCCGTTCACATCTCCGACCAGGTGCGCGACGACTACTCCACCTGGTCGGAGAGTCGGGCGACGTCGTACATGAACACGGTCACGGACATCCTGCTCACGCCGCGCCCCCCGAGTCCGGGGTTGCTGACGGCCCTCGTCGACGACCTCGTCCGGATGAACGCTGTCGGCGCAATCGAGCTTGACCAGTGGCCCAACGCCCACCATCTCGTGTACGGATGGGGGGGGCGCCCGGTCACTCGAGGCCTGTGCGAGTGCGACTACGCGAAGTGTCCGACGAAGGGAGCCAACGGGCAGTGTCGCAATGACGAGCAGCTGCTCCCCGAGGGCGTCACCACCAGTCCGCGCCTGTGCATGTCCTGTGGATACTGCCTCGACGAGCAGATGGACGAGCGATGAGCGACGCCGTCGTGAAGATCCAGGTGACCACCCCGATCACGCTCGAGGAGCTGGCGGCGATCCTCGCGTTCGCCATCGAGGTCGACCCGGGCGTGCAGATGGAGGCCAGCTACGGATCTGTCACCGTGTCGCTGTGGGCGCGTGACTTCGTCGCGGCACTCGAGCGCATGACGGGCGTGGTCGACGCATGACTGAGCGCCGAACCTGGAGGCCGAGCAACAGCACCGAGGGTGAGATGTTCACGGCCAACCGCTGCGAGCGATGCGTCAACGACCGCTTCGATGACGAGGCCGGAACGGGCGACTCCTGCCCGATCTGGATGACGCTGGTGATCGGTGACCACGACCCGCACGTCTACTGGGATGAGAAGAACAAGCACGGCGAGTGCGACATGTTCCACCCGCTCACGGACGTGCTCGCCAAGGAGATCGCAGCAATCGAGGAAATGCAGGCGTACCTGACCGTCCTGAACAGCAATGGACCCCAGGCGCTGCTGCGCCGCGATCAGGTCATCGACAGGATCTCGAGGAGGTGGGACGCATGAGTGATCACACGCAGCTCCTCGACGCCGCCATCCGCTGGCATTCGGCCGGCGTCGTCGCTGTTCCCGTCCGCAGCGACGGATCCAAGGCACCCGGCCTGCGCGAGTGGAAGGCCTACCAGACCACACCCCCCAGCATCGACCAGCTCCTCGCCTGGTTCGGCGGAAGCGGCACCGACGGGGTAGGCGTCCTCACCGGAGCCGTCTCAGGCAACCTCGAGATGCTCGAGCTCGAAGGCCGCGCCGTCGGCGCCGGACTCCTGGCCACCCTCGACCATTACGCACTCGACAACGGCGCGGATTGGCTCATTGAGCAGCTGCTCGCCGGGTACTGCGAACGCACCCCCTCCGGCGGCATCCACCTGATCTACCGCGTCACCGGCGGCACCGTCGAACGGAACACCAAACTCGCCCGCACGGCCGACCGCGTCGTCCTCGCCGAGACCAGGGGAGAGGGCGGCTTCGTCGTCACCGCCCCATCCTTCGGACGCTCCCACCCCACCGGACAGCCCTGGGCGATGATCTCCGGCAGCATCGAGCAGATCCCCACCATCACCGCCGACCAGCGCGACCAGCTGTGGGCCCTGGTGTCACTCCTGGACGAGTCACCCGTCACTACGTCCATGGTCGAGCCGATGCCCGGCGTCTTCGGATCCACCCCCGGCACCCGCCCCGGCGACGACTACGCCGCCAGGACCACGTGGGACGACATCCTGGTCCCCCTTGGCTGGACCCGGAAGTTCAAGATGGGCAAGGGATACGCCTGGCAGCGACCCGGCAAGGCTGGCCCCGGGATCTCCGCCACCACCGGGCAGGCCGCCGACGGCGTCGACCGCATCTACGTGTTCAGCAGCTCCACCGAGTTCGAGCCCGAACGGCCGTACGGCAAGTTCGCGGCATACGCGCTCCTGCACCACGCTGAGGGCT
>CAIVQM010000031.1 GCA_903908025.1 uncultured bacterium | reverse complement strand
GGCTGCGGTGACGGTCTACGAGGTCGGAACCGTCAAGCCCGTGTCTCTCGATCGCGGTGCTGTGCGCACCTATGTCTCGGTCGATGGCGGCATGAGCGACAACATCCGCACGGCCCTGTATGACGCGGAGTACTCGGTGACGCTCGCCTCGCGCGCTTCGAAGGCCGAGCCGGTGCTGTGCCGGGTGGTGGGCAAGCACTGCGAGTCCGGCGACATCGTCGTGCGCGATGCCTGGCTGCCCGCCGACATCAGCCCCGGTGACCTGCT
Organism: uncultured bacterium; assembly: GCA_903908025.1. Lineage (GTDB taxonomy): Bacteria > Actinomycetota > Actinomycetes > S36-B12 > S36-B12 > UBA10649. The sequence goes on along the minus strand of CAIVQM010000031.1, from coordinate 1,434 downwards.
GGCCGTTGCCGCCACGGGTGCCTACTGCCGCTCGATGGCGTCGAACTACAACTACCTGCCCCGGCCGGCCGTGGTCTCCGCACGCGCGGGGGAGCTGGCCGTCGTGCTGCGTCGCGAGACCCTCGACGACCTGCTGCAGCTGGATCCCGGCGCCTGACTCAGGAATCGGGGTGCAGGCCACCCTGCTGCATGGCGAATGCGGTGGCGTCGATGGCGCATCCGGTGAAGTAGCGGCTCAGTCGATCGGCGAGGGCGAGCCAGCCTGGTCGCGAGAGGGCGGCAACGCGCGTCGTGCGGCGCAGGAATGCGGCGTCGATTGACGTGGTGAGCCGGAGGTCCGCGAAGTAGTCCTGCGGTCCGGATGCGCGCCACGTGGGGATCCACACGGTGTGACCGACCTCGCCGGCTCGCACGCGCGCATGGTCGACACCGGCGTTCCGGTCGAGGGGGAAGATCGGCGCGACGATCCGGAAGGGGTGCGTCGACCCCTTCTCGTCCTCGGAGTACTCGCATGGCTGCGGAAGCAGCATCCCGTAGCCCGCTCCTTTAACCAAGACGTTGGACTCGAGGTCGGTGAGGCTCGGGTACTCCGGGTCGGCGGGCAGCGGCGTGCCGGACAGGGCGGCCTGTACAGCGGCCGGATGACGCCAGAAGGCACCGAACGCCCCCGCGAATATGTCGCCCTGGAAGATCGGTCGGTCGGGGTCGATGCGGGCAAAGTAGCGAGCGGCCTTGGGGTAGAAGCCGTCAGTCACCGAGGATCAGCTCGGACGATTCCGTGTACAGGCCGTCGAGTTCGCGGCGCGACATGTGCAGGTGCCAGCCGTCCTGCAGGCGAGCGCGGGTGACATCCATTCCGGCGTCCGTTGCTTCGCGTAGGAGCTCCGCCGCCACATGGAGCTGCGGGGCCAGATGCCGGTGGTAGAGCTCGGAGAAGCCGATCCCCGTCAGCTCCTCGATGGCGCGGGCATCGGCGAGCTCTGCAGGCTGCATCGAGACGCCTTTGGTCTGGGCGGTGCGGCCTCGACCAGTGGCGGGAGTGGTCGCAGTGCTCACAGGACCTCCCGAGTGGATGGTAAGCAACGGTTGCACACCATGATACGTCCGTTGCCGCTCCTGCACAACGGGCGCCACTGCCAGAACAGCGCGACTCCATACCTGGGCGTCGTTCCCGTTGCTGGGTGTGACGCTGGGGTATGGAGTCGCGGGTGGTGCTATTCGCGTTCGGAGCCGGCGACGAGGGCTTCGGTCTCCTCGACGCTGGTGCGGGTGAGCTTCCAGATGATGACGGCGACGACGGCGCCGACGAGGGGGGCGAGGAGGAACAGCCAGACCTGGCCCAGGGCGTCGCCGCCGGCGAACAGGGCGGGGCCGAAGGAGCGGGCGGGGTTGACGCTGGTGCCGTCCAGCGGGATGCCGACGAGGTGGACGACG
>CAIVQM010000030.1 GCA_903908025.1 uncultured bacterium | reverse complement strand
TCCGATGGCACCGATCCCGGCACCGGTGACCAGTACATCTTCGAGGCCGAGGGCCAGTTCTGGATCCCCAAGCAGGTGCCTGATGTGTGTGGCACCTTCGAGACTGGCGCAACCGAGGCACCGTCCGATGCGGTGATCCCGGCCGACCTGTGGGTGCAGGCCTGCACGACGAACTAGTCGGGCGCTACTCCTGTGGCACGCGCACGTGTGCCCAGACCTGCAGGTCGTGCAGGCCGTCGCGGCGGCCCTGGGCGAGCTTGAGCGTTCCCTCGTAGAGGAAGCCGGCGCGTTCGAGAGCACGCTGCTCGGCGAGGTTGTCGACGTCCGTCGATGCCTCAACGCGAACGATGCCGCGATCGTGCAGGAGTTCGGCCAGCAGCCGTTGGGCGATGCCGCCGATGCGGCGGCCACGGAACTCCTCGACGAGGCTGATGCCGATGTTGATGGCGCGGGAAGTGGTGGTGGGCCCGTACCAGACCGCATGGGCCGAGAGGTCGCCCACGACGTCGGTCTGCCCTCCGTCGGTGACCTCGATGATCCACCGCTCAAGTCCGATGTCCTTGGCGGCCGGGTCCATGTCGCCCCAGTCCCCCCAGATGCTGGGCGACTCCGGCCTCGGGTGGTCGTCGGTCACCCCGACGATGGTCACTGTCCCGAGTCCTTCGATGATTTCGCTCGACATGTGGGCAACGCTGCCACATCGTGTCTGGGGGGTCTTCGGGTACTCCGGCCACCTACGATCGCTGCAAGACCTATGGAGGAGCCCCCAATGCGCATTGCCCATGTCATCGCTGCGACCACTGTTGCCACGCTCGGGGTGCTGGGGTTGGCTGCTCCGGCCCAGGCGATGGGATCGGGCAACCCGTACCAGGACCTGCAGGACGGCGTGACCTACACGGTCTACGAGCCCTCGTACACGGCTGGGCTCGCTCTGCAGCACTTCGGCGGGAACAGCATGTGCCCCAAGGGCACAGAGCAGAACGCCCTCGGCGTGTACGGCAAGGCATCCGCACGTCAGTTCACCCTCTGGGAGGGCAATCCGATGTGTCAGGACATCGGGGTCGGCGCGACCGTGATGACAGGAACGGTCGACGGTGCCAAGGCGACCGTGCACGCCTACTGCGATCCGGCCTCGACGAAGGCGTGCACCAAGGCTGATGTGCTGAAGTACGGCGGCAACCTTCAGGTGACCCTTCCGGCGGCGGCGGGTCGCCGCACCACGACGGTGTGGATCGAGACCTTCAGCGCGAAGAAACTCAGTGCACAGCAGTTGATGCAGATCGCGCGGAGTCTCAAAGCCATTCAGTAGGGCGCGTGCTCTGGGCAGTCAGGCCACTGACCGAGGCTGATGTCGACGATGTGTGTGCGGTGTTCCGGCGCAGTCGTGCGTCAGCGATGCCATGGTTGCCGGTGTTGCACACCCCCGACGAGGATCGCCGGTTCTTCGCCAATGAGATAGCCACATCGGAGGGCTGGGCGGTGGACCCCGCCGGAGTCCTGCTCGGTTTCGCCCTCCGCCGCGAGGGGTGGCTGAACCACCTGTATGTCGACCCGCCATCGTGGCGGGCGGGCGTGGGCCGCGAACTGTTGGCGAGCGCTGCTCGCGACGTGGCCGTGGGATTGGACCTGTGGGTCTTCCAGCGCAACGCGGCGGCCCGAGCCTTCTACGTCGAGCAGCGTTTCGTCGAAGTGGAGCGCACCGACGGCCGGGGGAATGAGGAGCGGGAGCCCGATATTCGGATGCGATGGGCCGGATGACCGTTCATTAGGGCAAATGCCCGCAATAAGAATGTAACGGAGAATTCAGACGACACGCCCAGTCCCATTGGCAACATGCACCCCATGCGCCCCTAATGTGTCGAGTGCATTCAGTTCCGCACCGCCAGCCCGGCTGCTTCCCCCTGCTGCCGCCCCTGCATCAGTCGCCGATCGGAGTCCCGCACATGACCGCAGACGCCCGCGTCCTGCACGCATCCGGCATGGTCGACCTGGCACCGGAGATCTATCGCCAGCGCCTCGTCGTCGAGGGCCTCGTGGGTGCCCCCATCACCGCCCAGCAGATCGAGGACTACCTGTCGCAGCTGTCTGGCGTCCTAGACATGGTCACCATCCTGCACCCGGTCACCCACCAGTCCGATGCCTACGGGTGGGCTGGCTGGATCCACTGGGAGACGTCGGGCGCGCACTTCTACGGCTGGGACCAGCCGCGGCTGTTCTTCAGCGTGGACATCTACACGTGCAAGGAGTTCTCTGCGACGGACGCAGTCGACTTCACCTCCAACTACTTCGGTGCGACAGAAGTGTCCTTCCGCGAGTTCTGAGGTCACAGAAAGCAACTCCAATCACACGCGTTACTTACACGCGTGTGATTTTTCGTTGGGCAAATTGATCGAACATCACGCGGGACTCACCGTATTCTCACGTTCTCCTCTCGGTCCTATCGTCCGGATTGAGCCGTCCTTCGTCGGCCCAGCACTCGAGGAGGAACTGTCATGAACGCTCTGCTGAATCTGCATTTTGATGTCCGTGGTGACCTGCTTGACGCAGCTCGCGAATGCGAGGAGGACGTGTTCCTCCAGGCCTTCGGAAACACTCGCGACCAGCTCGCAGAGGAGTACGGACCGTACAATGACCAGTCAGTGTTTGTGGCCGTCGCGGACGAAAATGGGTACGTCTTCGGCGCCTGCCGGCTCATCACACCGGGCGTCGCGGGCCTCAAAACCCTGAACGACGTCAGCCGCGAGCCGTGGGGTGTCGACGGACGTCGGTCAGCCGGTGCCGCGAGCGTCGACCCGACCACGACGTGGGATATCGCCACCCTCGGTGTCCGCAAGGACTACCGCGGCAGCCGCCTGTCTGCGGCCATCGCGCTCTACCACGGGATCGTCCAGGGGACTCGGGCCAACGGGGTCACCTCGATCACGGCGATCCTCGACGACCAGGTCCGTCGGGTGCTCACGATGTCCGACTACATCATGTCGGCCCTGCCCGGCACCCGCACCGGGGAATACCTGGGCTCGCCCGCCAGCACGCCGGTCTACGGGCATTGCGCCGGCATGATCGACGCGCAGCGCCGGATGAACCCGGATGCCTACCGCCTGATGACGCTGGGCATCGGCCTCGACGGCATCTCGGTCCCGGAGGCGGCCGCGTTCGAGCTTCGCCCGCGCCTGCAGCCGGTGCGCGCCGAGGCGTTCGCGGAGTACCTGCCGGTCGCTGCCGCCTGACGCAGCACCGCGTGCGATCAGGAGACCGACGAATCCCGCCAATGGCCGGGAGAGTCGGACGAGCGGGAGATCATCGACTGCTCGTTCCACTGGCGCACCCACGCCTCGACCTG
>CAIVQM010000029.1 GCA_903908025.1 uncultured bacterium | reverse complement strand
GCGGATTCCGTCGAGTTGCTCGAGGGCGGCGTGCTCATGCAGCGGGCGGCGCATGGCCTCGCGTTGGCCTGCACCCGCCTGCTCACCGAGGTGCGTGGCGGCGTGGTCGGTGCTCGCGTCGTCGTCCTGGTCGGGTCGGGGAACAACGGTGGCGATGCCCTCTGGGCCGGGTCGATGCTCGTTGCGCGCGGTTGTCGAGTGGATGCCCTGACCCTGTCGGATCGGATCCACGAGCAGGGAGCTGGGGCGCTGCGCCGGTCCGGTGGGCGACTCCAGCCGTGGGATAGCGACGACGATCGGCTCGCGGCACTTCTCACCGATGCGGACCTGGTCATCGACGGGATCCTCGGCATCGGTGGGGTGGGTGGACTGCGCCCTGATGCAGCGGCGCTCGCCGAAGAGGTGCTCGGGGCCGAGGCTGTCGTTGTCGCCGTCGATGTCCCGAGCGGAGTTGACGCTGATACCGGCATCGTGGCCGGTGCTGCTGTCCGAGCGGATGTCACCGTCACGTTCGGGGCAGTGAAGCCCGGCCTCGTCGTGGCACCGGGCAGTGCCTATGCCGGCGTTGTGCATCTCGTCGACATCGGTGTCGGCTTCGCGACGAGGCCCATCGCCGAAGTGCTGGAAGACCTCGATGTTGCCGCATGGGTGCTGGAGCCGACCGAAGACACCTACAAGTACCGACGTGGGGTTGTCGGGGTCGCAGCCGGCTCGCGTTCCTATCCGGGCGCCGCACTTCTCGTTACTTCGGCCGCGCGACATGCCAACGTCGGGATGGTCCGCTACCTCGACCGAGCCGACGGCATTGCATCGCATGTCGTCTCGTGCTTCCCCGACGTGGTCGTTGACGGCTCGCCCCCGGCGGGGCAGGAGCGGGTGGGGGCCTGGGCGTGCGGATCCGGATTCCCGGGTGATCAACTGGACCACATCACGGTGTTGGCGGTGCTGGAGGCAGCCGTGCCGGTGGTTCTCGACGCAGGGGCGCTGACGGTGGTGGCCGAATCGACGGTCGTGCAAGCCCGCATCGCTGAACGTGCGGCAGCGGGACTGACGACCGTCCTCACTCCCCACGATGGCGAGTTCGAGCGAATCCGGCCGGGTGCCCTCGCGGCGGGTACCGGCAGATTGGTGGAGGCCCAGCGGGCTGCTGCGGATCTGCGGGCCGTCCTCGTGCTGAAGGGTCCGGGCACCGTGATCGCGGCCCCGGATGGCACGGCGTATGTCGACACGGAGGGCACCTCGGACCTGGGCACGGCCGGATCGGGCGACGTTCTCACGGGCATCATCGGGGGACTGCTGGCCGGGGCGTGGGCAGCCGGCCGTCGAGACGCGGATTCACTCGTCGAGGCGACGGCGGCAGCCGTGTGGCTCCATGGTGCCGCGGGGCGCGCTGCAGCCGTCGACGCGCCCGTCACGGCGACGGACGTTGCCGCTGCCCTACCCGCTGCCGTTGCAGCCGCGCGATTCGGTGGTCTGGCATGAGGCGCGCCGCCGCTGTCATCGACCTTTCCGCCGTCCGTGCCAACCTTCGCCAGATCCGCGCGCTTGCCGGCAACGCGGCTGTCATGGCCGTTGTCAAAGCAGATGCCTATGGCCACGGGATGGGCCCGGTTGCCCGCGCGGCCCGGCGCGAGGGAGCGGAGTGGCTCGGCGTGGCACTGCCGTCCGAGGCGCTCGCGCTGCGGGCGATGGGTGACGAGGGAAGGATCCTCGCGTGGCTGTGGTCACCGGGCGACCCGGACATTGCTGCGTGTGTGCGGGCCGGCATCGACCTATCGGTGTCGAGTGGCTGGGCACTCGAAGAGGTCATCGAGGCATCACGCAGAGTTGGTACGCGAGCGCACGTGCAGGTCAAGGTCGACACCGGCCTGTCCCGCAACGGCGTCACGCTCGAGCAGCTTCCTGATCTTCTCGATGCCGTCGCTCAGGCCATGATCGATGGTGACATTGACGTCGAGGCCGTGTGGTCCCACCTCGCGGACGGTGACACCCCCGGCAGCGAATCGGCGTTGCGCCAGGTTGAGCACTATCTGGCGGCCCTCGAGCTGGCCGAGGGCCGCGGCATTCGGCCCCGCCTGCGACATCTGAGCAACAGCGGCGGGCTCTGGGCGCATCCGGATTGCCGGTTCGACCTGGTGCGCACGGGCATTGCGATGTATGGGCTGACTCCGGCACCGATCCTCGGCGATTCGCGTGACCTGGGGCTCACACCGGCGATGTCGCTCGTTGCGCGGCTCGCCGGCATCAAGGGGGTCGTGGCGGGTACCGGTGTCTCATACGGCGGGACGTGGTCTGCTCCGGCCGAGACGGCCCTCGGGCTCGTGCCGATCGGATACGCCGACGGACTGCCGCGGGCGGCCGGGAATCTGCTGGACGTGGCCGTCGACGGCAGGCGCTACCCCATCGTCGGGCGGGTGGCGATGGACCAGTTCGTCATCGACCTCGGCGCGCATGAACTGCCGCATGTGGGTGACGATGTGTATGTGTTCGGCCCCGGACAGCATGGCGAGCGCACGGCCGACGAGTGGGCTGCTGCACTCGACACGATCGGCTATGAGGTCGTTACCCGGATCGGCCCGCGCGTCCATCGCGAATACGTCGAGGAGGGGTCATGAGCCCGGAAGTGACGCCTGCCGTCCGGCTGGCCGGTCGTGGGCTGCTTGCGGCAGGTGCATTGGCGGCAGGGGCGGCCTTGGGGGCGATCGCCGAGCGGTCCCTCCTGCGCGGCGGCGGGGTGAGCGGCTCAAGTGCCGAGGCAGTGGACTTCGGCTCACTGCGCGGTGATGCGCGGGTAGTGGCCGCTGACGATGGCATCGAACTCCATGTCGAGGTCGATGAACCTACCGACGAAAGTGCCGATGTATCGGACGGCCTCACCGTCATCTTCTGCCACGGCTACGCGCTCAACCTCGATTCCTGGCACTTCCAGCGACAGGCCTTCCGTGGTCGGGCGCGACTGGTGTTCTACGACCAGAGGAGTCACGGCCGCTCCGAGCACGCGGACTTCGACTCGCATCAGGTCGACCAGCTCGGAAGCGACCTCGGTTCCGTGATCGATGCCATCGCGCCGACCGGTCCGCTGATGCTCGTGGGGCACTCCATGGGTGGTATGACGATCATGGCCCTGGCCGCGCAGCGACCGGAACTGTTCAGTGATCGGGTGTTCGGCGTTGCACTTGTTGCGACGACTGCCGGTGGACTCGCCAGCGGAGAGCTGGGACTGCCGCCCGGCCTCGGCACGGTCTTCCATCGCGTGGCCCCGGCGGTCGCGGCCGCGCTGGCGCGCCGGAAGGGCTTTGTCGAGCGCAGCCGTTGGAGCAGCAGCGACCTGGGCCTGCTCGTGACGCGCCTGTATTCCTTCGGTTCCACCGCTACCGAGCAGTCGAGCCGGTTCGTTGCCAGCATGGTCTCGTCGACACCCATCGACGTCATCGCGGAGTTCCTCCCCGCACTGCAGGAGCATGACAAGCGTGAAGCGCTCGCGGTCTTCGAGAATGTCGAGCTCCTGGTGATCGTGGGCGAGACCGATCGGCTCACGCCAAAAGAGCAGAGTGCGGAGATCGTCCGGCGCGTGCCTGGTGCCGAATACGTCGTCATCCCAGACAGCGGACACATGCTCACGTTGGAGAAGCCGGAGGAGGTCAACGCTCATCTGATCAGCCTGCTCGACAGGGTGCAGCGGGACATCGCGGATGACGCCACGAATGGTGCTGCGTGAGCCTCGTTACGGTCAGGCGCTTCACTGTCGCCACCGCCGACGAGATGCGCGATCTCGGTGCCATGCTGGGGCGGACCTGTCGGGCCTCGGATGTCATCGTTCTCACCGGTGACTTGGGTGCTGGTAAGACGACATTCACCCAAGGTCTTGCTGTTGGTCTCGGCATCGACGAGGCAGTAACCAGCCCGACCTTCGTCATCGCGCGAGTTCATCCGAGCGCGGGCGCGGGGCCCGACCTCGTTCATGTCGACGCCTATCGGCTCGGCTCGGCAGTCGAGTTGGACGAACTCGACCTCGAGGCCGACCTGAACCGCAGTGTCGTGGTCGTCGAGTGGGGCGGGGGACTCGTCGGCGGCCTTGCGGAGACACCCATCGACGTCAGCATCGTCCGGTCGGATGACGAGGCCGACGAGACGCGGACCGTGACGGTGTCGGCGCTCGGTAATCAGTGGGAGACCGCGCTGGCTGACGGGGAGTCAATCACGTGATCCTCGGCCTGGACACATCCAGTGCGCTGACCTCGATCGCCGTCGTCGACGGCACGCGGGTCGTCGTCGAGCGGCGCCACCTCGACGCTCGACGGCATGCCGAGGTGCTGGCACCGATGCTCGCCGAAGTGTGCGAGGCAGTCGACTCCAGTGCCATCACGGCTATCGCATGCGGGGTCGGTCCGGGGCCGTACACCGGGCTGCGCGTGGGGATTGCGACGGCACTCGCGGTCGGGATGGCGTGGAAGATCCCGGTTCATGGCATCTGCTCGCTGGATGCGATCGCGGCAGCGGCGTACGCATCCGAGGAGTCGGCTCTTTGCGGCGACGTCTTCGTGGCTGTCGATGCACGACGTTCCGAGGTCTACTGGGCTCACTACATTGCGGGTTGCACGCGGGTCGACGGTCCGCTCGTCGCCAAGCCGGGTGACATCGATGCGACCTTGCGCGCGGGGGTATGGGTCGGTCATGGGGCGGCGATGCACGCCGATTCCTTCGGGCTCGTTCTGGCGCGTGACGCGGCGGAGGATGCGTTGGGCTATCCGCAGGCATCCTGGGTGGCCATGCGTGCGGGGCTCCTGCTTGCCTCGGGCGCAGAGGTCGACCAGCAGGACCACATGCCGCTGGATTCCCACGGTGAGGACACCGGCGCGACCGCGCGAGCTCTTCGCGGGGCCGCTCTCCTGCCGGCGCGACCTCTGTACCTCCGGCGTCCCGACGCCGTCGCTGCGGGGACCGCATCATGACCGTGGCCCTGTCTGTCATGCGATGGTGGGACATCGAATCGGTGCACGGCCTCGAGGCCGCGTTGTTCCCTGATGCGTGGTCGATCGAGCAGTTCTGGCAGGAGATCGCCCAGCCTTCACGGCACTACGTCGTGGCACGTGACGGCGACGACATCGTCGGTTATGCCGGCACGTTCGTGATGGCACCGGACTCGGACGTGCAGACGATCGGCGTGCGTTCGGACCATCAGGGGCGGGGCATTGCTGCGCTGCTGCTCGAGGCCCTGCTGGCGAAGGCACGCGAGGACGGCGCAGTGCACATGCTGCTGGAGGTGCGCTCGGACAACGTGCCCGCGCTGGCCCTGTACGAGCGCTTCGGCTTCACTCGGATAAGCCAGCGACCGAGGTACTACGCCGACGGCGGTGACGCACTGATCCTGCGCACGACGATCGCCGCCAGCGACGGGCACCGGCCATGAGCGCGCGTGCGAACCTGCCCGTTGTCCTCGGTATCGAGACGTCGTGCGATGAGACCGGGATCGGCATCGTGCGGGGCCGTGAGCTACTCGCCAACGAGATCGCGTCCAGTGTGGAGGAGCATGCGCGCTTCGGCGGAGTGGTGCCCGAGGTGGCCAGTCGCGCGCATCTGGAGGCGATCGAGCCGGCCATCGCGCGTGCCTGCACGACTGCCGGGCTGACACTCAATGACATCGACGCACTGGCCGTCACGGCCGGTCCCGGACTAGTGGGCGCCCTGCTCGTCGGGGTGGCAACGGCGAAGGCCCTGGGGGTCGCCCTCGGCGTGCCCGTCTACGGGGTCAACCACCTGGCCAGTCACGTTGTCGTCGACGAACTCCAGCATGGTGCCCTCCCGGATCCGACCATCGGACTGCTCGTGTCGGGCGGCCACTCGTCCCTGCTGCTCGTCGCTGATGATGCGTCGTCGATCACGCCGCTCGGCCAGACACTTGACGACGCTGCTGGGGAGGCCTTCGACAAGGTCGCGCGACTGCTGGGCCTGCCCTTCCCCGGCGGGCCGTGGATCGATCGCGTGGCCGCCGACGGCGATCCCGCGGCGATCGCCTTCCCACGGGGGCTGAACAACCCGGGCGATCGTGAGCGGTATCCCTATGACTTCTCGTTCTCCGGACTGAAGACGGCGGTGGCCCGATGGGTGCGGGCTCGCGAGGCGGCGGGGGAGCCGGTGCCGGTGGCCGATGTGGCGGCGTCCGTGCAGGAGGCAATCGCGGATGTCCTGACTTCTCGGCTGGTGTCTGCCTGCCGCGACAAGGGGGTTGCCCACGCGGTGATCGGTGGTGGTGTGGCGGCCAACTCGCGTCTTCGTGCGATGGCACAGGCGCGCTGCGACAGCGCGGGGATCGAGTTGCGCATCCCGAGCCCGGCCCTGTGCACCGACAACGGCGCGATGGTGGCCGCCCTCGGCTCGCGCCTGGCCCGCAGCGGTGTCGCGGGCTCCCCGCTGGACTTCGCGACCACCTCGAACCTGCCGGTGACCCGCTCGGTCTGGTGATTCGCCGGCCGGGTGACCCAGCCTCGAAGTGCGGCTAGACTCACCCGCAACAGAAGTCACTTCTGGCTCACCGACCTCAGGATCCCCCCTGATGTCGGCTTCCCCTGGGCGAGGAGGCCTCGTGGCCGTGTTCCGTGCGCGTGCCGTCGCAGTCGCGGCGGGCGTTCCGGCTGCCTTCGCCATTCTGGCTGGCCTGCTGACCGTCGGTTCGACCACGGCGACGGCAACGGCGGCCGAACCCGCCCGGGTCGTGGCGGCTGCCGACCAGCGGCCCTGGTCGGTCACCCGCGACCTCGTTCGGACATCTCGACCTCCGATGCCCATCACCTTCCACCTGCCGACGGCCGAGCGCGTCGTCTTCATCACCATCGATGACGGTGTGCACAAGAACGCCAAGGGCCTGCGATACGTCGAGGCCACGAAACTTCCCGTCACAGCCTTCCTGACGTCATGGACGATCAAGGATCGCGCCCGCTACTTCAGTCGGATCACCCGTTGGGGCAGCATCCAGAACCATTCGGCCACGCACGCGAGTCTGGCGCTGTCGACCACCGACCTCGAGCACGAGATCTGCTACTCGCAGCGTGCGTTGACGAAGGACTTCGGCACCACCCCGTGGCTGATGCGACCGCCCTTCGGAGCGGGATCCACGCGTCAGGAGACCCAGGTCACCGCTGCCCGCTGCGGGATCGATGACTTCGTGATGTGGGATGCGGTGATCGAGGACGGCCGCCTTGTCGAGGTCGGCAACGGACTTCGACCCGGGTCCGTCATGCTCCTGCACTTCACGCCGAACCTGGCAAAGGACCTCAAGGCCGCCGTGCGGGCGGCGCGGGCCGCTGGCCTGACGCCGGCCGATCTCGCCGACTACCTCCCTGCACCGAGTGCTGGCTGACCTTTGCCCGACGGCGTGAGAGCGTGTGCGTCATGAACCAGGAATGGCAGCGCCTGTTCGGCACCGGTCCCGTCGTTGTCGACGGCGGGCTGTCGACGCAGTTGGCGCTGCTGGGCGAGGACATCAACGGTGCGCTCTGGACCGGGCGCGTTCTGCTCGCCAACCCGGCGGCTGTCACACGCGCGCAGGCGGACTTCGTGCGGGCGGGGGCCGATGTCGTCATCTCGGCGAGCTACCAGGTGTCCCGATGGGGCTTCGAGCAGGCCGGGTT
>CAIVQM010000028.1 GCA_903908025.1 uncultured bacterium | reverse complement strand
GTGTGGTCCTCAACCGCTGACACCAGTGTATACCACTTGCACCACTCTTGTCAAGCATGATGTTTCGCAGGGCCGCAGAAATCCGTTCGCCGGAAGGGTGGTTGAAAATCCGTTCCGGATGCCGGGGGTTGCAAAATCGGGCTGCGGCTGAGGGGGTTGCCGAAATCCGCTCGGCGCCTCGGGGGTTGCGCTGCCGTCCGTCAACGGTCTGCAGCAGGTCGGTAGGGGGTTTCCCTATGAACGACCGTGGAAGGGTCCGGACACATCCGGTTCGGGCATGGGGGTTGCTGAGTCAGACCACCTCTTGCCGTTGACGATGTAGCTGATCGACGGCTGTGAAACGCCGTACTCGCTGGCAAGGGCGGACTGCCGCTCGCCATCCGCGTACCGCCTCCTGATGTCGGACACCTGCTCCTGCGAGAGTTTGGCCTTGACGCACTGCTCTCCTTTTGGCGCCCAGTGCACGCCGCCGCGCGCCGCCACGGCCTCTGCCAGGTTCTCCCTGTGCGTGCCGACCCTCATGTGGGACGGGTTGACGCAGAGGGTCTGGCCGCACTGGTGCAGGAGATCCATGCCACTGGGTATCGGACCCCTGATCAGCGTCCAGACTGCCCTGTGCGCAACCACTCGTGATCCGCCGAGGCTCGTCTGGCCGTACTCGCGATTCAGTCCGCAGCGTGACCCGGTCCACATCCAGTGACCGTCATATGCGTCATCCACCTCGATGGACTCCATCACCCGGTCGATAGGACTCAGCGTCCGCCACTGTCCGCCCTTGGGCCTCATCTGTCCTCCTGTCGGACAGGAATTATAACACCATAGTGGGAATAGGAAAACCCCCGGACAGTTCGGGGCACCGTCCGGGGGATGTGTGGAGTCGTCGCCACCTAGGGCCGTGGCCGACTCCTTGATGGCTGCTGCGCGAACTTGGCGCGCTCGCTCGTGCGGAGTTCGGTGATGTCGAAGACGGTCTTCGAGGACGCGACCAGTGCCGGACCCATGCGCGCCTTCACGGGCCTGATGGTCATGCGCCGCTCTGGCTCCGCGACCTCGGCGGACATCTCGGACAGCTCCGACCCGGCGGGTATCCAGACCCCGATGACCTTGTCGTAGGCCGTGACCTCGACCGCCTCAGGCTCTGACGCGTACCTCCTGCGGAACTCGCCGCTGGTCATCTGCTTCATTCCGTCACGCCCTCCAGATGCCGCCTGAAGCCATCACGGGCGGCTGCATTTTGGCCACCATAGCACAGTGGCTCAGGATCGAAATTTCCGGCTGTCAAGCGGGTGGTTGAGCAATCCCGTGTATCAGCCCGGTGATCCGGGGCACTTTCCGCCCTGTATGCCGCTGCGACGGATGTGTTGATACAGCTATCAATACCAGAGTCGTCAGGACAGCGCAATGAATTCAGGCCCCGGACCCACTCGATGCGGGTCTGGCGACTGCCGTTTCCGGGTCCAGACCGGGTCCGGACAGGTGAAACGGTGTTTCTATAGCTGTCTCCAGTGTGCAAATCAGGTGTAGACCCCGTGAAATCGGGCATTTCCGGGCATTTCCTGGCCTCTGGGAGCCATTTCACAGCGCCACGACAGCCCTGATGTCGACGTATTCGCCGTCAAGCACGTCGACGCCCCTCAGGCACGCCAGCTTGTAGATGGCGGTGTGCGCCTTGGTCACCCCGAGCTTCTTGTAGATGCTCCCGAGGTGGTTCTTGAGCGTCTGCGTGCTTATCCCGAGCGCCTCAGCGGCGTCTGTGTGCCGATCGTGGTCCACATACGCCCTCAGGACCCGTATCTCCGCCTCTGTGAGGCCCCTGGACGGCGTCTTGGCCACGATTGCCTCCATTAGTAGCAGTACAAAACAGGGTACCACGGCCCGGAAGCGGTATTCCCCGACTGTTCACTGGTCACTTCTGTCCACCTGTCGGCATCGCTTCCAGGTTACTGGTCGCTGCCGTCCGTGCGCCGGTACTCGCCCTCGATGACGTCACTATCGTCCACATTGACATAGCCCGTCTGGTATGGTATGATATCAGCAGCAGCAGAGGAGTCGTCAGCGTCGTCGTCTGGCTGTGGCGAGTAGAGGGCGTCGATCTCGTCGAACAGGTGCATGGTCGCACCCAGCAGCTTTGGGTTGCCCTCGATAAGCGTCACTAGAGGGACGCTTCTGGATGCGGAGAGGGATGATGGTGCAGATGATGGTGCAGATGATGCCTGTCCAGTGTTGATCTGAACATTTACACCTGCGAATGCCTGTGTTGGGCTGAAGGGATCGCGGTTGGCTCCATAGCGCTCCGGATACCTGACTTGCAGCCATTTCTCAGCTGCATGCCAGTCCTTCGCCCATGCTGCGCGCCACTGCAGGTTTGCTGCGACTTCGCCAGCGGCCTCCGCCATCTCGATCTCGTCGACGAAGTCACGGTAGATCTGCTCGCGCCCTCCACGCCCTGAAGCCTCCCTGCCGCGCTTCAGCCAGTTCATCATCGTCGCGTAGGAGATGCCCGCATACCTCGCCGCCACGCTCAGGTACGCCCCGGCCCTGACGGCGTCGGTCACCTTCTTCGTGATGTCGGGGGTCAGTATGGTCGTCCTGCCGATGGGGAGCGGCTCGCGCCTCCGCCTCGGGTTGCCGCCCTGCGTCGACATGCCCAGCGGGGTGCGGGCCTTCATGCCGGGTCCTCCTGCTTCCTGTCCTGCGCGCCTGCGCTCTCCGCCACCGCGCGCTGCAGCCTGTCGTGCTCGCGTCTGTCGTCCTCCGCCTCGCGCTCCCGCTCCGCGCTGTCG
>CAIVQM010000027.1 GCA_903908025.1 uncultured bacterium | reverse complement strand
CTGGCGGCGGCTGGCGGCGGCGCATGAGCGTGCCGGTCCGGTCGGCGGAGCAGCGGGCCGATGCCCTTGGAGCTGCGCTGGCCGCCCGCCAGGAGCGATCCCGCTTGCGTGCGGCGCTCAAGGCGCGGGAGATCAGCGCCGTCGATGTCATCGAGGGCGCCCCAGAGAACGCGCTGTGGGGCGGGCTTCGGGTCTCCTGGCTGCTCGAATGCGTACCGGGCATCGGTGCGGTGCGTGCCGACCGCTTCATGGAGACGCTCACGATCGCCCGGTCGCGGCGCGTTCAGGGTCTCGGGGAGCGCCAGCGTTCCGCGTTGATCCACGAACTCGGCGGTGCCGGGTGAACGACGCTCCTCTCGTGGTCGTCTCGGGCCCCTCCGGCGTGGGCAAGAGCACGGTGGTCGCCCAGGCGCTCGCCGTGGATCCGAGTATCTGGCTGTCGGTCAGCGCCACGACGCGTGAACCGCGGCCCGGTGAGGTCGATGGCCGTGACTACTTCTTCGTCCAGGACGACCGATTCGACGAGCTTGTCGCCACCGGGGGGCTGCTCGAATGGGCGGCGTTCGCCGGGAACCGCTACGGCACCCCGCGCGGGCCCGTGGAAGAGCGCCGACACGCCGGGACCCCCGTACTGCTCGAGATCGAGGTCCAGGGGGCCCGCCAGGTGCGCCAGGCGGTGCCTGGAGCCCTCCTCGTCTTCCTCGCGCCCCCCTCATGGGAGGTGCTCAAGGATCGGCTGCTGCGCCGGGGCACGGAGTCGCCCGAGGCGGTGGAGCGCCGCCTGCAGGCCGCGCGCGACGAACTGGCGGCCGCCGACGAGTTCGATGCCGTCCTCGTCAACGCCGATGTCGGGGAGTGTGCCCAGGCCTTGCTAGCATTGGTCTCCGATCCCACCAGCGTTCCCCGTGGACGCGTGCCCGACCCCGACCTACCGTGAATGAGGCTTCGACGTGAGCACTGCCACCCGCCCCGAGGGCATCACCCACCCCTCGATCGACGCCTTGCTGGAGAAGACCGACTCCAAGTACTCGCTGGTCATCTACGCATCCAAGCGCGCGCGGCAGATCAATGCCTATTACTCGCAGCTCGGTGAGGGCCTGCTCGAGTACGTCGGACCCCTGGTCGAGACCCACGTGCAGGAGAAGCCGCTGTCCATCGCCATGCGCGAGATCGACGCCGGCCTGCTCGTCAGCACCCCTGTCGCCGAAGAGGGCGAAGAGGAGATCGTCGCCGTCGCCGAGCTTGCCGTAGTCGAAGACGACGACCTCACGAGCTGACGCTCACCTGAACCGCACCGAGACCGGAGCCCCCGCTGTGGATGTTGACGCAGGGGAGCGCCGGTCTCGAGTCGTTCTGGGCGTCGCAGGCGGCATCGCCGCCTACAAGGCCTGCGAGGTCCTACGGGGTCTGACCGAATCCGGTTGTGACGTCACTGTCGTGCCCACGGCCGCGGCCCTCAACTTCGTCGGCGCGGCCACCTGGTCAGCCCTGTCCGGTCGACCCGTGGCCACCGACGTGTGGCAGGACGCCCACCGGGTACCCCACGTGCGGCTCGGCCAGGAGGCCGACGTCATCGTCGTCGCCCCCGCCACGGCCGACCTGCTCGCGCGCGCCACCCATGGCATCGCCGACGACCTGCTGACCAATGTGTTGCTTACCGCCCGCTGCCCCGTCATCCTCGCTCCCGCCATGCACACCGAGATGTGGGAGCACCCGGCCACCCGACGCAATGTCGCGCTGCTCCGCGAGCGCGGCATGCTCGTGCTCGACCCGGCCGACGGCCGACTCACCGGAACCGACTCGGGCAAGGGTCGACTGCCGCAGCCTGCAGCAATAGTCGCGGCGGCACTCGACATCCTGCGGCGCCAACCCACCGACGACCTTCGCGGCCTGCGTATCGCAATCAGTTCCGGGGGCACCCGCGAGGCCTGGGATCCCGTGCGGTTCATCGGCAACCACAGCAGCGGGCGGCAGGGCGTTGAGCTTGCCCGCACCGCACTGGCCCGGGGCGCGCATGTCACGCTCGTTGCGGCCCATATGGACGTCGACCCGCCGGCTGGAGTCGACGTGGTGCGGGTGACATCTGCTGCCGACCTCGAACGGGCGATGATGGCGATTGCGGCGCAGAGTGATGTCGTCGTGATGGCAGCGGCGGTGGCCGACTTCCGGCCGGTGCCGGAGTCGACGAAGGTGAAGAAGGACGATTCCGGCTCGGGCGTGACACTCGACCTCGAGCGAACCTCCGACATCCTCGCCGGCCTGGTGGCGGCGCGCACTGGCGCGGCTCCGTTCATCGTCGGCTTCGCAGCTGAGACGGCTGCTGATGCGGCGGAACTGCTGGCCCTGGGGAAGTCGAAGCTGGCGCGCAAGGGCTGCGACCTGCTCGTCGTCAACGATGTGGCCGCTGATGCCGTATTCGGGTCGCCGGAGAACGCCGTCGTGATCCTCGGCGCCGATGGATCCCAGGTCGCGTTGCCCCGTCAGGCCAAGGCCGGTATCTCCGACGGCATCTGGGACGCAGTAGCGGCTCGCGTGCGCGGCTGAGCGGAGGATCCGCGCATCCCCACGGCCCGCCGGTGCGGCGTTGTCGCCCCACTGGGATATTCTTTCCCCCGGTCAAGAGCATCAGCGTTCAGCCCCGGCTTGCTGGTCGGCAACCCTCCTCCGCGGTGGGGTGCTCCGGGTGAGGACCAGGCCTCGAATGAGGCAAGCGCGAGCCCTGGAGCCAGGGCTGCGGGAGATCTGTGAGGGAGAGAGTCCGTGTCCAACCGCCTGTTCACGTCCGAGTCGGTCACTGAGGGTCACCCCGACAAGATGGCCGACCAGATCAGTGACGCCATCCTCGACGACCTGCTTCGCCAGGACGCGACCAGTCGCGTCGCGGTCGAGACGATGCTCACCACCGGGCAGGTGCATGTCGCCGGTGAGGTCACCACGACCGGCTATGCCGACGTGATGAATCTCGTCCGAGAGACGGTCCTCGGCATCGGCTACGACTCCTCGACCAAGGGGTTCGACGGTGAGTCCTGCGGTATCTCGATCTCGATCGGCAAGCAGTCCCCGGACATCGCGCAGGGCGTCGACGACGCCATCGAGGAGCGCGCCGAGGGCAGTGCCGATCCGCTCGACCGTCAGGGTGCGGGCGATCAGGGCCTGATGTTCGGCTACGCCTGCGACGACACCCCCGAGCTCATGCCGCTGCCGATCTCTCTGGCGCACCGACTGGCCGAGCGCCTCACCGAGGTGCGCAAGGACGGCACGGTTCCGTACCTGCGTCCCGACGGCAAGACTCAGGTCACCATCGCGTATGACGAGAACGACCGCCCGGTGCGGATCGACACGGTCGTCGTGTCATCGCAGCACGCGCGCGACGTCAGCCTCGACACGATGCTGACCCCGGACATCCGCCGTCACGTCGTCGACCCGGTCCTCGACATGGTCGACCTTGACTCACGCGACTACCGACTCCTCGTCAACCCGACCGGACGATTCGAGGTTGGCGGCCCGATGGGCGACGCCGGGCTCACCGGCCGCAAGATCATCGTCGACACCTACGGCGGCATGGCACGTCATGGTGGCGGTGCCTTCTCGGGTAAAGACCCGTCGAAGGTCGACCGCTCGGCGGCCTACGCCATGCGCTGGGTGGCCAAGAACGTTGTTGCGGCAGGTCTGGCCACGCGATGCGAGGTGCAGGTTGCCTACGCGATCGGCAAGGCGCATCCGGTTGGCGTGTTCGTCGAGACGTTCGGCTCGGGAATCATCCCCGACGAGCAGATCCAGGCGGCGGTCCTCGAGGTGTTCGACCTCCGTCCCGCAGCCATCATCCGCGACCTCGACCTGCTGCGTCCGATCTATCGGATCACCAGTGCCTACGGCCACTTCGGCCGTCCGCAGGGCAGCAACTGGCTGCTGGACTCCGAGGATCCCAGCAAGCGCACTGCTGTCGGCCCGACCTTCACGTGGGAGAGCATCGACCGCGCCGAAGAGCTCAAGGTCGCTGCGGGGCGCTGACGGGCCTGTCCGGGGCGGATGCCCCCGATCAACTGGTCCTGGTTCCTGGGCCGAAGGCCCGGGCGGGTAAGGCACGCGCAGCGGTAGCGTCCGCGCTGGCCGAGGTCGACCCGGTCGCTCAGGTGATGATCGATGCCCAGGTTCCGCATCTGGACCGGGTCTTCGACTACGCGGTGCCGGACGCGCTTTCGGACGGCGCTGTCGTGGGTGCGCGAGTGCGGGTTCGTTTCGCCGGCCGGCTCGTCGACGGGTTCGTCGTGGCCAGGCTTGCCGCCGGCGACCATGCCGGTGGACTCAAGCCCCTCGAACGCGTCATCGGCGTGGAGCCGGTACTGACGGCTGCGACGTTGGCGCTGGTCGCTGAGGTTGCTGAGCGGCAGGCCGGCACCTTCAGCGACGTTGTGCGTGCAGCGGTGCCGCCGCGTCACGGGCGGGCCGAGGGGGTTCGCGTCGAGCCCGCATTGTGGGTCGCGGATCCGGCCGGTGTCGGTGCGGAACGCTGGGACGCGTACGACAACGGACCCGCGCTGACCCAGCGGCTGTCAACGGCCAGCGCTGCGGGCTCCTCGGCAACGCGTGCGGCATGGTCGGCGGCCCCGGCGACCTCGTGGGTCGCTGATGTGGCAGCGCTGGCGCGATGTGTACTGGCGCAGCCACAGGGCGGGGTCATCATCGTCGTTCCTGATGCGGCCGATGTGGATCGTTGCCTGGTTGAGCTGGCTGATGCCCGTGAGGCGGGGGCACTGGCCACCCTCACCGCCGATCAGGGTCCCGAGCGTCGCTATCGGGAGTTCCTCCGCATCCTGCGCGGGGGTGCGCGAGTGGTCGTCGGTACCCGCGGCAGTGTGTTCGCGCCTATGCCGGATCTGCGCCTGATCGTCGTGTGGGACGACGGCGACGATGCGCTCGCCGATCCGCAGGCGCCGTACTGGAATGCTCGCGATGTCGCGGCCCTGCGCTCGCATCTCAGCGGCTGCGATCTGGTGGTGGGCTCGCCCGCTCGCTCGGTCGTGACGCAGCAGTGGTGCGAGAGTGGCTGGGCGCGCTCGGTGGTTCCGTCACGGGCGACTCTGGCCGAGCGCGCGCCAGCTGTCCGGGCCATCGCGGCCGAGGACGCCGCACGCGATGCTGCGGCCGCTGCGGCGCGGATCCCGCACACGGCCTGGGAGGCGGCCAGCGTGGCGCTGCGCACCGGGCCGGTTCTCGTGCAGGTGGCGCGACGCGGCTACCTGCCGGTGCTGTCGTGTCAGTCCTGCCGCGAAGTAGCCCGTTGCTCGTGCGGCGGGCCCCTTGGACTCGGTGCTGCCGGCGCGGTGCCGCACTGCACGTGGTGTGGCGCACTTGCCGCCGCCTGGACCTGTCCGTCGTGCGGCGGGCATCGGCTGCGGGCCGTCAGCGTGGGTGCCGAGCGCACGGCCGAGGAGATCGGCCGCGCGTTCCCGGGCGTCCCGGTGATCTCGAGCCATGGCGGCCACATGGTGTCGCGCGTGCCCGACGAGCCGGGCATCGTCGTGGCCACACCGGGGGCCGAGCCGGCTTGCGATGCGGGCTATGCGGCGGTCCTGATCCTCGACGCGCGTGCCCAACTGCAGCGCCCGTATCTGGACGCCCCCGAGGATGCGACGAGGCGCTGGTTCGCCGCAGCACGGCTGGCAGCGCCCCGAGCGCGGGTCATCGTCACGGCCGACAACGCCCTCGCACCCGTTCAATCGCTCGTGCGCTGGGATGCGCCCTGGCTGGCCGCCCGTGAACTGCGTGAGCGGGCGACGGCGGGGCTGCCCCCGGCGACCCGGATGGCGGCGCTGCTGGGCGAGCCGACCGATATCCAGGAGGTGGCCGATGCCCTGTCCGTGCCGCACCGGCTGCTCGGCCCGGTGCCGGCACCCGACCGGGCGGACCCGCACCGGCAGCGGGGCCTCGTCGTCGTCGACCGCGAGCACGCGCTGGATCTCAGCCGGCAACTGCGCGCTGTGACGGCGACGCGGTCGGCGCGTGCGAAGACCCGGCCGGTGCACGTGCGGATGGACCCTCGCGATATCTAACACACCCCGTCGGTCTTGAGGTTGGT
>CAIVQM010000026.1 GCA_903908025.1 uncultured bacterium | reverse complement strand
CGGACCTCGGCCGCCAGATTCGACAGGTCGGAGTTCAGGACGCTCGGAGAGATCTGCATACCCACGTCATTCACCCTATTCCTGTGCGTCAGGACTTTCGCAGCACAGCGAGGAACATGGCATCGGTGCCATGGCGGTGCGGCCACAGCTGGACGGTGGGTCCGTCGCCGCAGTCCGGCACCTCGGGAAGGAGCGCTCGGGCGTCCTCGAGGGTCACATCAGACCGGCCCTTCAGCACGTCGGAGACGACGAACTCCGTCTCAGCAAGGTGCGGCGAGCACGTGGCGTAGGCGATCACCCCGCCCGGGCGGGCGGCCTCGACGGCGCTGCGCAGCAGATCCCGCTGCAGTGAGCCGAGGGCCGCAAGATCAGCGGTGGTGCGGCGCCAGCGCGACTCCGGGCGCCGCCGCAGGGCGCCGAGGCCGGTGCAGGGCGCATCCAGAAGGACTCGGTCGAAGAGTTCGTCACCCCAGGGCGCATGCCGCGAGTCACCGGTGATCACGCGCGCTGTGGAATCCGGAGACAGCGACTGCTGAACGAGGTCGGCCCGGTGCTGATGCTGCTCGACCGCCACGAGCTGGCCCCCGACATCGCGCACCAGCCCGTCGAGCAGAGCCGCCTTGCCCCCCGGGCCTGCACACATGTCGAGCCACCGGCCGGTTTCTCCATCGACCTGAGCTCGTGCCAGCGCGAGGGCAACAAGCTGGCTGCCCTCGTCCTGCACACCGGCGCGACCGTCGCGAACATAGGCCAGGGAATCCGGCGTGCCCTCGACAAGCGTCGCCGCGAGCGGAGACCAGCGCCCCGGCTCCACCTCAGGCAGGGCAAGCAGGTCTTCGACGGTCAGCCGGCCCGGTCGCGCAACCAGCGACGGTCGTGCGGGGATGTTGTCGGCGACCAGCACATCAACCAGCTCACTGCGACGTGTGCCGAGAGCGTCACGCAGGGCACGGACGATCCACGTGGGATGCGACCACCGTGTGCCGAGCCACTCGACATCGTCGTCCCCGCGCTCGCCCTGCAACTCCACCGCCCAGCCGTCGGCGTCATGTTTCGCGACCTTGCGCAGCACCGCGTTCACGAACCCTGCGCGCGCGTCGGCGCCCGAGCGCGGAAGCAGGCCCCGGGCCAATTCGCACGAGGAGTCCACTGCCGCGTGGTCGGGCACCCGCATCGCAAGCACCTGATGCGCACCCAGCCGAAGCACGTCCTGCAGAGCCGGCTCGACCTTCTGCCATGGTCGCGTGACGCAGGAACCAAGGATCGCGTCGTACCAGCCCAGCCCGCGCAGCGTGCCGTAGGCGAGTTCGGTCGCGAAGGCCGCATCGCGACCACTGAGCCCGTACCCGTGGAGCAGTTGCGGCAGGACGAGGTTGGCATAGGCATCGTCCTCGCGGACGGCACGCAGGAGTTCGAGCGCGGCTTCGCGCGGCTTGTCGGTCATACGAACAGGTCCTCGTCTGTGAGCCGGACCCCGCGAGCCCAGTCGGCCGCCGGCATCTCACGCTTGCCGGCCGGTCGCACGACCCCGAGCCGAACGGGCACCGTGGCGGTGCCGACCAGGATGTCGCGCTTGCCGACAACCAATCGACCCGGATCTATCGACTCTGCATCCGCGGCGATCGTGACGGGCCCGACGCCGATGCGCTCATCGCGACACGTCGACCACGCCCCGGGTGCCGGAGCGCACGCACGAATCTGTCGGTCGACGGCGAGCGCGGGCGCATCCCACCGAACCGCCGCGTCGGCAACGGTGAGCTTCGGTGCAAGGGAAACCTCTCCCACCTGCGTCGCTGCGTGTGCGGTGCCCGCCTCGATGGCATCGAGGGTCGCCAGAAGCAGCCCGGAACCCGTTCGTGCGAGTCGCTCGAGCAGGTCGCCCGACGTGTCCGTCGGCATGATCGTCTCCGTCACGATCCCGTAGATCGGCCCGGTGTCGAGGCCCTCCTCCAGGGCGAACGTGGTGGCACCGGTGATGTCGTCGCCGCGCCAGATCGCGTGCTGGACGGGTGCCGCTCCGCGCCAGGCGGGGAGCAGGGAGAAATGCAGATTCACCCAGCCGTGCAGGGGAATCGTCAGCGCGGCAGCGGGGACGAGGCCGCCGTAGGCGACGACCGGTGCGCAGTCGGGCGCAAGCTCGGTGAGCCGACCCAGCACATCGTCATCACGAAGCGAAGCAGG
This sequence comes from uncultured bacterium, assembly GCA_903908025.1. Lineage (GTDB taxonomy): Bacteria > Actinomycetota > Actinomycetes > S36-B12 > S36-B12 > UBA10649. Next base: position 713 of record CAIVQM010000026.1, on the reverse strand, counting down.
CTGCAGGACCTCGACGCCACGCTCGCGAGCAAGCTCAGCAACCGGGGACGCAGTCACGCCGCGACCGCGCCCGGCTGCTGCGTCCGGACGCGTGATGACCGCAACGACCTCGTGGTGCGATTCGAGCAGGTCGGCCAGAGCGACGGCCGCAACGCCGGGCGTGCCGGCGAAGACGAGCCGCACGTCAGAGCCAGCGCGATGAGATCGAGTGCGGGCTCACGTGGACGGTGGCCGGTGCCTCGCCGAACCACTCGGCCTCGCGGATCTGGCGCATCGCCTCCTTGCGGAGCTCCGGGTCGAGGCGGTCGATGAACAGGATGCCGTCGAGGTGATCGGTCTCGTGCTGGACGGCCCGCGACAGTAGATCGCTGCCCTCGATGACAACGGGCTCGCCATGCATGTTCATGCCCGTGGCGATGACGCTGCGTGACCGAGGGGTGTCGAAGGCCAGGTCCGGCAGCGACAGGCAGCCCTCATCACCGGTCACCAGGTCCTCGGAGAGGGCGAGGTTCGGGTTGATGAGGTGGCCCGGCTCGTCGTCGACCCAGTAGGTGAAGACGCGGAGCGAAACGCCGATCTGCGGGGCAGCGAGCCCGGCACCCGGCGCGTCCAGCATGGTGTCGGTGAGGTCCTTGACGAGCCTGCGCAGCTCCTTGTCGAAGGTCTCGACCGGTGCGGCAGGCGTGCGGAGGACAGGGTCACCGAAGAGCCGG
>CAIVQM010000025.1 GCA_903908025.1 uncultured bacterium | reverse complement strand
GTGGCGGCGGTATCGGTGCGGCGGCCCTGTGCGGTGGCGGCGGCCAGGGCGACGCCCTCCTCGTGCGCGTGCCGCAGTCCTAGCGCTCGGAGGAGCCACTGTGAGCAGGGACGTGCCGACGCTGGTCGCTGGCGCCCGCGAGGGCCGCACGCGTGACATCGCCCGGCTCATCTCGCTCATCGAGGACGGGTCGCCGGAGGTTCCGGCGCTGATGCGCGACCTCGCGCCGACATCGGGACGCGCGAGCGTCATTGGGATCACGGGGTCGCCGGGCGTCGGAAAGTCAACGACGACGGCGGCCCTGATCACGGCGATGCGTGCGCGCGGCCAGCGCGTGGGCGTGCTGGCCGTTGATCCGTCGTCGCCGTTCTCGGGCGGTGCGCTCCTCGGCGACCGCATCCGCATGCAGCAGCACGCCACCGACGAGGGCGTCTTCATCCGCTCGATGGCATCACGTGGCCACCTCGGCGGTCTGGCGGCGACGACCCCGCAGGCACTGCGTGTGCTGGATGCGGCGGGCTTCGACGTGGTGCTCATCGAGACCGTGGGTGTGGGTCAGTCCGAGATCGAGGTGGCGGCCGCAGCGGATACCACGCTTGTGCTGCTCGCTCCCGGTATGGGCGATGGCATCCAGGCCGCAAAGGCCGGCATCCTCGAGATCGGCGACGTGTTCGTCGTGAACAAGGCCGATCGCGATGGCTCGGACTCCACGATGCGCGAGCTGCGGAACATGATCGCGCTCGGCGTTCGCGGCCCCGATGCGTGGAGCCCACCGGTCGTCAAGACCGTGGCATCGACGGGCGAGGGGATCGACCGGCTCGTCAGCGCGATCGACGACCACCGCACCTGGCTGATGGCCTCTGGTGAACTCGAGGTTCGACGGGTTCGTCGGGCGCGTGATGAGGTCGAGGCGCTGGCACTTGCGCTGCTGCGACGCAGGCTCGAGGCCGACACCGGGTCGCAGCGGCTGCTGGCCGCAGCGGAGGACGTTGCCGCTGGGCGCACCGATGCGCACACCGCGGCCGCCCGGCTGGTCGACGGCTCCTGACGCTGCCCCCGGTACGGTCGGGAGTCAGCCGACAGTGCAGCCGGTCACGACACCACCGGTGATGTCGAGGGTGAAGCGGTTCTCCTGGATGTCCTTCGTCAGCGCCTGCTGCTCGCCTTCAAGCGTGCCGATGCGGATCTCGTAGCCGCTGGCCTCCGCCAGGGCCTGTGCGGCCTCGGTCGGCAGAGCCTGAGTGATCATCTGCTCGCACAGGTTCGTCATCTCGCTAGTCGCGTCGAGAGGCGCGCCGCTCACGTTCGCGTCCGAGGCCACCGGGTTCCCACCCGCACTCGAGCAGGCGGTCAACCCGGTGAGCGCAACGATGGCGAGGGCGACACTGGCAAGGGCGTGGGGCAGGGGGCGAGTGCGCATGGTTCCTCCGGTCGATGACGGCGCAGTAGGCACCGATATCGGAGATTGTATACCTTACTAGTCAAGATTGTTGCATAGGCTGGTCAGCGGCGCTGCCAGGCCCCGGGCTCTGTGAGGAGATCGGTGACGTTCGAGGGGAGGGCGCCGGTGGCCACGTCGGCGAGGCTGATGTGCTCGAGCACGTGGCGCATCGATGCGCGGACAGCGATCCATACCTCTCGCAGGTGCTCGGAGGCGCCCGTGTAGTCCAGATCCTCCGGGCGCTGGCCCCGGATGGCGGCGAGTGGGCCGTCGAGGGCTCGGACGACGTCGGCGATCGAGACATCCTTCGGATCGCGGTCGAGCCGGTAGCCGCCATCGGCTCCGCGCTGGCTGGCCACGATGCCGGACTGCCTCAGCTGGCGCAGGATTCCCTCGAGGAACTTGAGGGGGATGTCCTGGGCCTTGGAGATCGCATCGCCCTTGACGAGTCGGGTCGGGTTCTCCGCGTACACGGTCGCGAGCTCTAGGAGCGCGCGCATCCCGTAGTCGGCTTTCGCGGATACGTGCATGCCCGCATTCTCGCGGGTTCCGCGCCGCCGCTGGCCTGCGACCCGCCGAGTCTCAGACTTGCTCATCGCTGTCACGCGGGTTACATTACTACAAAACATGTAGACAAGATAGAAATAGTGGGAAAGCGAGGATGACCTCTCTTCAGCGGACCAAGGCCCTCGCACGAATCGAACTCAAGGAGAAGATCCATGACCCGCACTCGCATCACCCGCCGTGCCGCGGTGGCTGGCCTCGTGAGCCTCGCGCTCGCAGCCGGCATCGCCCTGCCGACCGCATCTGCGGCATCCGCCGCCCCGCCGACCGTAACCCGGCCGGCAGTCCCGCTGCCGAAGCTGCCGACCGCACCGGTGATCCGCATCGGCTTCTTCGCCAACGTCACGCACGCTCCGGCCCTGGTGGCCCAGCAGCTGCGACTGTTCGAGACGTTCCTCGGCAAGGACGGCACCAAGGTCGAGTACGTGGCCTTCAACGCCGGTCCCGCCGCCATCGAGGCCATGAAGGGCGGCGCGATCGACGTCTCCTACATCGGCCCGAACCCGTCGGTCTCTGGCTACACCTCCACGGGCGGCACCCTGCTGCGTGTGGTGTCCGGCGCAACGTCGGGCGGCGCGCAGTTCGTCGTGAAGCCGAGCATCACCTCAGTCGCTCAGCTCAAGGGCAAGAAGATCGCGACTCCGCAGCTCGGCAACACGCAGGATGTCGCGCTGCGTGCGTGGCTGAAGGACAACGGCCTGTCGACGTCGACCACCGGCGGCGGCGACGTCACCGTCGTGCCG
>CAIVQM010000024.1 GCA_903908025.1 uncultured bacterium | reverse complement strand
CTCCGAGGCGAACATGAGCAGGTAGCCGACGCCGAAGAGCAGGTAGCCGGCGAGCCCGAGGACGCCGACCTGACGGAACTGGCGCAGGTACATCCCGGTGATGACGACGAGCGCGAGCGCCGCCATCACGACCTTGGCCGAGTTGCGCACCACCCACTCAGTTGTCGCGACCGATGCCACGTCCATGGTCGGATGGTTGATCTGCACGGCGATGAAGATGAGCCCGGCAGCTGCGGCGCTCAAGCCCGCTGCGCGCGTGAGGCCAGTGGTCGTGATGGTCATGACAGACTCCCTTTCCCGAGGGGCCGAGCGAGTTGTCCGGCCGTGCAGCCGACGTTAGGAATCGACCTGGTGAGTCCGCATCACCACATGATGTGAGCGAGGTGGTGATTCCCGCTGCTAACCTGTCGCCGGCCGCATTTCAGGGGGAAACCGACGCCAACGTCGTGGTTCCTGCGTGTCACCGGGAATGTCGAATGTTGGATGGGAACAGATGAGGAATCGCAGTCGGCTGGTCGGGATCCTGGCTCTGGGGATCGCTCTTGCCACCATTGGGCAGGCGCCAGCGGCGCAAGCAGTCGACCGTCCCGACCTCGTGAGCATCCGCAACCTTGCCCGAGACGCCTACATCTGGGGGCTGGCACCGGAGTTCGTCTACCGGTTCTCTCACTATCAGGAGCTCGTGAGTGCTCCGGTCAACACGCTGAAGTACGGGAACAACGAGGCTGCGTGGAACAACAACGCCACCAATGCGGGGGATGCATCGGTCCTCTACATCAACGCCTTCATCGACTTCAACACCACGGGCGGTGCCCCCATGGTGCTCACCGTTCCGCCGACAACCGGTCAGTACTACGTGGCCAACTATCTGGACGCATTCGTCAATGGCATCGGCAGTATCGGCAACCGCACCACGCCGACGAACGTGGCGACCTCGTACGTCCTTGTCAGCCCGACGGATCCGCTGGCCGACATGAAGACGGTCACGCTGAACGGCACGGTGTATCCGGTACTGGCCACCGACACTCAACTGAACTGGCTGCTCATCCGGATCCGCGCGAACTCGCTCACCGCCGCTGCAGCGTCGACCTCGGTGGCAAGCGTCCGGCAGAACGTGGTCGACGCGTTCGCGCTCAACAGCCTGAGCGACTTCGCCGCCAACGGCTACGCAGCGGTCTACCCGGCAAGCTTCGACAATGTCACACCCAGCCCGGCGCAGACGAAGCAGGCGCAGGCGTGGCAGTCGGCACCGACGAACGCCGTGGACTTCTTCACTCAGGTCGGCGACGGGCTGGCGTACAGCCCGCTGCCCACCGCTGCCACCGGCATGTCCGGAACGCCGATTTCCGACCTGCCACCGCAGTACCTGCCTCAGTACGGCGCCACCGACACGTACTACATGCCGGCCTACCCGCAGCAGGCGACGTTGGACAGGTTCGCTCCGATCGGCCTGACTGCAGCGGGCTTCGATATCCCCGATGGTTGGAAGGCTGCTGAGCTCGCCGCCCTGAAGAGTGGTTTCGAGGCCGGTGAGAAGATCGCTCAGACGGCCGCGACGTCGGGTACGGCGAAATCGGCGACTAACTACTGGTCCTATCTGAACAAGATGATCGGCACTTACGCCAACACCAGAGCCGGCTACCTCACGCGGGCGATCGTGGTACTCGCCGGCGGCTCGGCCAACGTCCCGCTCGACGGCGTCTACCCGACGATGAACTCCAACGATGGCAGCACCCAGCTCGATGGGAACAACACTTACAGCATCACCTTCACTCCGCCCCAGGGCAGCTACAGCAGCTACCCGGTGACGGGCATCCTGCCGCCGATGGTGGAGCAGGGCGGAAAGGTCGCGGGGTTCTGGTCGCTCGTGGTGTACCAACCGGACGCGACGTCCAGCTCCGCGCCCTTCATTCCCCAGACAAGCGTGCTGAACACCGCCTACTCCGACGCGACCAGCACGAATGTGATCAGTGTCGACGCGGCCAGCGACACCCTGACGGTCAATGCACCCGCGTGGGGGCCGATCGGCCTCAGCACACCGCTGATCTTCGGTGCGAACGCTGCGGACTACGGACTCGTGCCCGGCGCTGTCTACTACGTGGCCGCTGGCCTGACCGGGTCAACGGCCGGCCCCTACACCTTCCAGGTGTCCCGTACGTGGCTGCAGGAGCTCTCGCCGGGCAAGGTGCCGATCCAGCAGAGTGCGTCGCTCGGAGGGTCGCCCGGTCCGATCGTGCCGCTCACCGCAGGGACGTCGCCGCTCACCTTCGGACTCGTGCAGCCGGTGTCCCAGCTGGGCTCAGACCAGCTCAGCGCGGGTGACCTGGCGGTGAATGCGGACGGGTCGGTGACCCTGTGGGTCGGCCCCAACCTGCCCTCAGGGGCAGCCGCGTCGAACTGGATCCCGACGCCCAGCACCGCCTATTACCAGTCGCTCTACGGCACGGACGTCAGCGTCCCGACGAGCATCCAGGCGATGATCCGGATGTACTACCCGACACCGGGGAGCCAACCGCCGTCGATTCTCCCGCTCAACAGCGACGTGTCGACGACATATGTTCTGCCGCCGCTGGTCGCGGTGGATTCGTCCGGCAGCGCCTCCGCCGTTGTGGCACCGGGGGTCGTGGTTGTCAGCGACGGGGTCGCGGCGAATCTCAAGCACCGCGTCATCCCGCGCCTCCTCTCCGTGACCATCGGTGGTGCAGGGCATGTGTCGCTCACGCGTGGGCGACCCGTCGCCCTCGATGTCCAGGGCATGTCGCCTGGGCGGCACTACCGCGTCCGGATCAAGGTCGACGGCGTGTATCGGGATGTGGGTGTCGTCCGTGCAACTCCGAATGGCCGGCTGGCGCTCCCGGCCCTGGCTGTCAGCAGGCCCGGGACCTATCCGCTTGCCGTGACGAGGATCAACGGAACCGTGCACAGATTCCTCGTGCTCGACGTCCCCGGTCGGTCATAGCGGCGCACAGATATCCGTTGGCGGAGTCTGGCACTCATGGGAATCGGTGGGTCGCTCCCAACAGGCTTGCCGCGCATCCAAGGCAATGCTCCGGGCTTCGGCTGCGGTGATGAGCAAGCGTGTCTGGTGCGACAGGTCGCGCGATGCGCGGCGGTCGATATACGCCGCGGTCTTCCACGCGATGAACGCTGGCCGCGTTGGCACCTGCAGCACGGCAGGGCCAGCATCGGAGTAGCGCTGCTCGAGTTCCATCGACTCCGAATTGGCCCTTGACCCTGCGCCTGGTGGTTCACCGAGCGGGGCCAGGACCTCAGCCGGCGGCCGTTGGACAGACGGCACGCGGCTAGAGCCGGCGATGGTGCTGTGCTGGATACTGCAGTGTCGTCTGCGAAGGGGAGGGTTTCGTGAGTATCGAGCCGATGGCCGAGCAGGTGGCACAGGCATGGGTCCAGGACGCGGTAATCGATGCGCACCCGGACTATGTCGCGGGGCTCGTCTTGGCGAAGGGACTTGAGCCCGGCCCGACGACCCCGGATAGCGACGCGATGCTGGGGGAGGCCCAGGCGCATGCCCGGATGGTGCTCGATGGCCGCGAGCCGCACGACCTGCCTGAGGTGATGGCATGGCGGGAGGCCTACCAGGGGTTCGGGATCAAGCCCCGCGAGGCCCGGTCCAGTGTGGAGGCCCTCCTGAGACGAGCCTCCGCTGGCCTGCCGCGGATCGACCGGCTGACAGATGTCTACAACGCAGTGTCAGTAATCCATCTGGTTCCCATCGGCGGCGAGGACCTGTCGGGCTATGCCGGTCCTGCGCGGCTGGTTGTTGCCGTCGGAGACGAGACATTCGACACGGTCGGCGACGGGCAGCCTGTGGTGCAGGCGGCTGCAGCGGGGGAGATCGTGTGGCGCGACGACTTCGGCGTGACCTGTCGGCGGTGGAACTGGCGCCAGTGCGTGCGTACGCGTCTCACGGACACAACCACCGACGCGCTGTTCATCATCGACGGGCTCGGTCCTGACGCTGGTTTGCGAGCCGAGGCCGCGGCTGCCGATCTCGTCGCCCGCCTGTCGATCGGATCACCCACCGCGTCGTTCGCTAGCCGCACCCTCATCGACGGAAGGACCTGACCGTGCTCATTCATCCATGGGACTCCGCGGAACCTGATGAGTGGCGTGCGTGGCTCGGAACCGCTGCCCCATTCGGGCAGCTTGCGGTCACCAACAGTGATCCGGACGGCGCACCGATCCTGATTCCCACCCACGCCATCATCGAGGGGACCGATCTGCTCGTGCATCTCGCGCGCCCGAATCCGGTGTGGGCGCACGTGGCGGCGCATCCGCGGGTGCTGTTCAGCGTGATCGGCGACTACGCCTACATACCCAGCACCTGGCGAGCCAAGGCGGGCGGTCCGGACGAGGACGGTGTCCCCACCAGCTACTACGCGACCGTCCAGTTCACCTGCAACGCCGTGACGATTGACGATCCCGAGGAGAAGGCAGCACTGCTGCGCACCCAGCTGCGACACCTTCAGCCGGAGGGTGACCACGCAGAGGTCGGCGTCGGACTGGCTCCGTACGGACGCATGCTGCCCGGCATTCGCGGCCTGCGACTGCAGATCGTGGAGATCGTTGCGAAGTTCAAGTACGACGATCACAACCCCATCGACCACCGGGTGCGCGTCACCGGACTACTGAGAGACCGGGGTGCTCTGCACGACGCGGGTGCGGCAGCGCAGCAGGATCGACGACTTCAAGAGCGCACTCAGGTCGCATCAGTCGCGGGTGACGACGAGACTTGAGAGGTGCCGCCTGCGCGGCCGACAACGGGAAGGACTCGCCATGACGAACGCTGAGGACATGATGGCCAATCAACCGGCCATGGCGGAGATGGCTGGTGGGGTGCTCGAGGCCGATGGTCGCGCCGACATGAAGGTGCTCGCCGACGGCACCGATGCCACCCGTGCGGTTGCTGCCGAGCTCGCAGCCGAGGGGCATTCACTTCCTCCTGCCGTCCACCCCGCGCCGACCACAGTCGCGCCGGGGCTTGCCGCCCTGGAGGCGGAGACGGAGGACTAGCGCTTCGTTCGTCAGAAGCGGCTAGTGGTCCGTGGCGTGCGCACGCTGAAGTTCTGCACCACGTTCGGACCACCGTTGGGATCCGGGAGGAGATTGGCTCCGACACGCATCATGGCTGGGGTGAGGCGCCACGCATCCGAGATATCGAGGCCCGCCTCGATATGCACGATGCTGTGCGAAAGGCCCGGTGCAATCGCGTGCCATGCTGACTGGCGCGCGGCGTGGCCCCGAAGCTCACCGACGGCGGCGGATCTCCACCTCTTCGGACCATAACTCCGTCTGTAAGACCGGCCATGACCACGCGGTATCGGCACGTTGGTCAGTCGCCATCCATCTCGCCGGTCTTCTCACCCTCCGCACCCGGGCCGGGCGGCGGCGGAGTGGAGTCCGCTCCGTAGACCGAATGCCACAGGATGATGTCGAGGTCGGCCTGCGACACCTGATCCGGCGCCTCGAGGGGCAGGGACATGCTCCACTCGTAGTCGGGAGAGGCGGTCGAGTTCATCTCCATCAGGTCGACCTTGGGAACGATCACCGTGTAAGGAGCGGAGTTCACGGGCGTCGAGGCGAAGGCGTCAAACATCGGTGTTGCCGAAGCATCGTTGATGCTCAGCGGATCCATGCCCAGGATGAGCTCGATCGACCGCACGACCGATACGAGGTCGTAACGCGTATGGATCACCGCGCCCGGCTTGGCGTAGGGGCTGATGACCGCCACCGGGATGCGGTGCGCGTTCACGTGGTCAGCGCCGTCCTGTGAGTCGTCCTCGACGATGAAGATCGCCGACTCCGGCCAGATGGACGAATGGGAGATCATGTCGACGAGCTGCCCAATAGCCAGGTCGCTGTCGGCCACCATTGCGGTCGGGACCGGGAAGCCGGGCTGCGTTCCGCGCGTGTGGTCGCTGGTCAACGTCAGGTAGTTCAGCGCGGGGACCTTGCCGGCGGCCAGTTGTGCGTCGAAGCGCTTCTTGAAGCAGTCGACATGCGAGTACGCGCCAGCCGGGGCCCCGACCGGCATGGACGAGTCGAAGACCTGCCCGCCGTCAGATGCCTGACCGATGGCCCCGTCTCCGGCGTAGCAGCCGCCGAAGGGCGGACCGATATCCGAATGGGCCTGCACTTGCACCTGCTTGCGCAGCAGGGCCGGTGTCCGGTTGCGGTCAGGGACCGTGGCGTAGCCGCCGATGAACGCCTCGCCGTAGTTGAAGTAGGTGATGTCCTGCTTCTCGGCCTGGTTGAACAGGTAGCCGTTGCCGGGCCAGGTCACGGCGTAGGTGCCGAAGTCGTTGGGCCGCCCACGCCCTGCGTACTGGTGCACCCAGTTCCGGGTCACATAGTCAGGCACGCCTGCCGACGCGGTCCAGTAGTGACCCTGGATGGAGGCCTCGGAGTTGGCAAAGGTGGCATCGAGCAGGGGGAAGCGCGCGACGAGTGCATGCAGGTTCGGCGTGACGGCCTTCCCGAACACGGTCAGCTTGGGATCACCATTGCCGGCGGCGACATCGCCGAGCAGCTGGTCGTAGGTGCGGTTCTCGCGCACGAGGAAGAACACATGCTTGATGGGTCCGCCAGCGCGCAGAGGTGTGCCCGCGGGAGCCACTTGCGCATTGGTGGGCACGAGCTGCTGCGAGGCGGCCGGAGTCATGGACCGTACCTGGGCGTCGTTCGGCAAGGGAAGGATTCCCGCGCGACCGCGCACCATCTTGGCCGTGTACTGGGTTGCGCCGAAGACGTTCGTGGTCGGGGCGTTGGGGCTGAAGGCCCAGAAGATCGGGTCGGTGGCCAGCGCTGGGTTGGGTCCGTCGGGGTTCGGCCCGATGCCCATGCCTTCCGCGGAGACGTACATCAGGCGAGCCGGGTTGCCATTGCGGGCAGCGATCGTGGCGACGGCCTGTGGCTGCGCGGCTGTCGGGATGCGTCCGACGAGCTCCCATGCGGAGCCCTTCGGCGTGCTCGATCCGGGCAGGGCGATGACGGACAGCTCATCCGCCCCGGATTCGGCCACGAACAGTCGCTCCTCGTTGGGGGAGAGCGCGAGCGCAGTGGGCTTGGTGCCCAATCCGGCATCGCGCCCGACCCAGATCGTGCGGGCGACGGTGAGGGAGACCAGGTTGAGGACGACCACCTGATCGGAGGCCGACAGTGCGACGTAGGCGCGGGTGCCTGCGCGGTTCACGGTGATGCCCTGCGGGTGTGACAGTGGGGCTCCGACGGTGATGTCCTTGACGATCGTGCCCGTGGCCATGTCGATGACTGACACGGTGCCCGAGGCCTCGTTCGAGACAAGACCCAAGGAACGTCCGGGCACGGTTGCGGCACCGAACGGGTATCCGCCGATCGGGATCAGCCGCACGGTGTCGCTGGCGAGGTCAACGACCGCCGCCGAATCGCTGAGGTTGAGGGCGACGAGCAGTTGCTTGCCATCCTCCGTGACGGACAGTTTCATCGGCCAGTTCGACGGGGAGGCGGCCAGACCCGCGCGCGGTGGCGGGAACGACTGCGTCAGCGGGGGATTCGCGGGTAGGGGAAGCGGAATGACGCGCACCTCACGCGTCTGCGTGCAGTCGCGTGTCCACGTGAACACATGCACGACGTCACCGGCAGCACCGGGCAGGGAGTTCTTCGCGGGTTGCCAGCGGGAGTTCGGCAGTCCGGATACGTAGGCGAGATGGCGGGTGGAGTCCAGCGCGATGCCACCCGATGCGCCTGGCAGGTCGAGGATCGCGCACACCTCACCGCTGGCCAGATCCACGATCCGCACGTCGTCGGTGGTGATGCCCGCCGAGACGGTCCACAGATAGCGGCCGTCGTCGGTGACGGCGCCGCCCATCGGCAGGTTGCCGAGCGCGACCTGCGTGCCGGCAGGAGTCAGCAGGCGGCCACTGGGCTGCAGGCCGGTGGCCGGGGATGGCTGGGCCGACTGAAGGTCGATCGGCCGAGGGGTGGAGGCCGGCTTCGATGCCGGGCGGGCGGCGGCGCTGCCGGCAGCAAGCGCCGCAACCACGGCAGCCCCTGACAGCGCCACGACGAAGGATCGAATAGCCGTTCGACTGCCCCGCATGCCGTACGCCTCTCCCGATGCACTCAGGAATGCTTCATCTCGGTCTCGATGATCACCGTACGCCGTTCGGTGGACGGATCGGGCAGTGAGCGGCGCGACGGCGCGGGAGGGACGAGGGTCAGGACTGGATCTGTGCGACGGCTCGCTCGAAGTCCGCGGTGAACTCGGTCAGGCGCAGCATCTCGAACTCAAGTGCCTGTCGCTCGGCGCTCGCCGGACCACCCGTCGGAAGGCGCACCCCCAGCATGGCGCTTGCTGTGATGGCTACGAGGGCGTCGTCGAGGCGTGCGGCCGATGAGTAGGCCATGGTCAGGGCCACGGGATCGCATGTCGGGCGCGGTTCGAATACCGCGGCGGACGCCACCGGCTCGAAATCGACGAGGGCGCGACGCGTCGCCATGAGACCGGCTTCCAGACGCTCCACTGGGACTGCCTGCCCGGAGACGGCGGCGCGGGCATCCGTGGTCCAACTGGTGAACGCCTGAGCGAGGGCACCGACCTTGTCACTGGCCTGCTCGCTCACGCGACCCGACATCACGGAGGCAACGGCGAGGGAGAGCAGGGCCCCGACGATGGTGGCGACAATGCGTGCTGCGAAGAGATCGGCGCCGGGCTCCATGGCGAAGTCGAGGACGAGCACGGTCCCGGCGAGGCCGAAGCTGGCCCAGATGTAGTTGCCGGAGAACCAGCGGAAGGTGACGGCGCTGAGTGCCGCAAGCACCGCAAGCAGCCCCCAGCCACTGCCGCCGAGCGCCAGCATGAGAGTCGGCACGAGGAGCACCGCTGCCAGGTTGCCGAGGGTGCGCGTGAATCCCCGCACCACGGTGAACGACCAGTCCGGCTTGAGGGTGAAGACAACGGTCAGAGGGAGCCAGAAGGAGTGCGCCGCCGGCACCGTGATGCTCAGTGCCTCGGCGATCCCGACCCCGACAGCCATGCGGACCCCATGCCGAACGGATCCCGACCGCAACCGCGTCAGGGTGGTGATGTCCTGCACGCCCGCCTGGCGCGTTCGGTCGACCAGCGATCGCGACAACCCCAGTGGGTCCGGCGGTTCGGGGACGGCCTGGCCCGAGATGAGGCCCTCGACGCTTGCATCGACGCGGTCAAGTTCAGAGAGAACCGCGCGTGTGATGGCCCATGAGTCGTCGACAGCTGGCAGGGAGTCCTCGCGCCGTTCGCGCCGCCATGCAGGTCCGTTGAGTCGCCGCGCTGCTCGTCGGATCCTCGTCGAGACGGCCAGCCTCTCGGCGGCGCCCGGCGCGCGCAAGTGCATCCAGGCGGTCGCCGCGCGGCTCGTCGAGAGCGCGTCGGATGCGCAGCGCAGCATCAGAACGAGCTGGTCAGGGGGCAGACCCGCGCGATCGATGGTTGACACCATGCGCTGGGTCTCAGCGTGGCTTGCGGCCTGAACGGCCGGCGGGGTGTCGACATCACGGAGCAATGCAGCGACGGACCGCAACTTGAGTGCGATGGCTCGTCGCGCCATGGCTCGGCGCTCGTGGCGTGACACGGCCAGCCATGCCAACGCCTGAACGAGCATGCCGAGCGCCACCAACCCGGCGGCCGCGGCTGCTGGCCCGGGGAGGCGCGGCTCACCGGCGAGAATCACGCCGAGGGCGAGGGCCCCGAGGCTCGCAACCGCCGCCGCCCCGCCGCCACGTTCCAGATATCCGTACGTGTAGGCGACGCCGGCGATGAAGAGCACGCTCCACCAGGTGCCGCCGAGGCACATCGCGACGAAGACCGTTGCCGTGATCGAGGTGATCGTGAGCGCCAGCATTCCGATGAGTCGGCGGAAGGGCAGGGCCACGTCGATGGTTCCCAACTGCACCGCGCCGAAGCAGCACAGGGCCCACGTGGCCAGATCGTGGGTGAAGATTCCGGCCGCGAAGAAAGCGGCAACCACGATCACGCGCCGCAACACCGAGGACCAGGTCGCTGGCGGAGCGGGTGCGCCGGTGACGACGAGCCTGATCTGCTCGCGCAGGCACCAGAGGCGGGGAGTCACGGAGACATCATGCCGTCTCGCCGCGGTGCTACCGGCTACCCGCCAGAGAGCGTCAGTGTGTCCAGAACGGCCGCTGATCCGATGTAGGGATTGGCTGCCTCGACCACCACGAACAGCAGGACAGCGGTGATGGCCGCCATGATGCCGATGAGGACGAGATTCGCGGACAGGGGAGCGGGTACGTAGATGGATGTGAGGGCGAGGTTCATCAGGCCCAGGAACATGACAAGGACCAGT
>CAIVQM010000023.1 GCA_903908025.1 uncultured bacterium | reverse complement strand
GGCGTACCGGATCGAGTCCGTTCCCGGTGATTCCGATGCGTTCTACGCCTTCGTGGCGTATCCCCTCGATCTCTTCGAGGAGGGATCCGTCGTCAACGTGCTCACCTCGCTCGTCGGCAACGTCTTCGGGTTCAAGGCCATCCGGTCCCTGCGCCTTGAGGACATCCGCTTCCCGCTTGCCTTCGTCCTGACCTGCGGCGGTCCGCCGAACGGGATCACTGTCGAGCGCGACAAGATGGACAAGTACGGCCGTCCGATGCTCGGCTGCACGATCAAGCCGAAGCTCGGCCTGTCCGCCAAGAACTACGGCCGCGCGGTGTACGAGTGCCTGCGCGGCGGACTCGACTTCACCAAGGACGACGAGAACGTCAACTCACAGCCCTTCATGCGGTGGCGCGACCGGTTCGAGTCAGTGGCCACGGCCGTCAAGTTGGCTGAGGCGGAGACGGGCGAACGCAAGGGCCATTACCTGAACGTCACGGCCGGAACCGTCGAGGACATGTTCGAGCGAGCCGAGTTCGCCAAGGAGCTCGACATGCCGATCATCATGCACGACTTCCTGACCGCCGGCTTCACCGCCAACACATCGCTGGCCAACTGGTGCCGTCGCAATGGCATGCTCCTGCACATCCACCGCGCCATGCATGCGGTCCTGGATCGCAATCCGTACCACGGCATCCACTTCCGGGTGCTGACGAAATGCCTGCGGTTATCCGGTGGCGATCACATGCACTCGGGCACCGTTGTCGGCAAGCTGGAGGGCGATCGTCAGGCCACGCTCGGCTGGATCGACATCATGCGCGAATCCTTCATCGCGGAGGACCGCAGTCGCGGCATCTTCTTCGACCAGGACTTCGGCCACATGCCGGGCCTGTTCCCCGTCGCATCCGGTGGCATCCACGTGTGGCACATTCCTGCGCTCGTCTCCATCTTCGGCGACGACTCGGTTCTCCAGTTCGGCGGCGGCACTCTGGGCCACCCCTGGGGCAATGCTGCGGGCGCGACCGCCAACCGGGTGGCTCTGGAGGCGTGCGTGAAGGCCCGCAACGAAGGCCGGCCCGTGGAGCAGGAGGCGCGAGCCATCCTCGGCGAGGCGGCGCGTTTCAGCCCAGAGCTCGCGATCGCGATGGATACCTGGAAGGAAGTCAGATTCGACTTCGACGTCGTCGACAAGCTCGACGCCAACTAGATCTGCTACCGAGAAGGAGCCTGGACGATGACGATCAACGACTTCGCATCACGCATGGACGATCCTGCTGCGCGCAGGTTCGGCACGTTCTCGTACCTGCCGCCATTTACCCGCGCAGAGGTCGCCCTGCAGGTGGACTACATGATCTCCCGCGGCTGGGCCTGCTCCGTTGAGCATGTCGAGCCGCCGCGGGCGATGGACGACTACTGGTACATGTGGAAGCTTCCCCTGTTCGGCGAGACCAGCACGGAAGCAGTGCTGGCTGAGGTGGACGCCTGCCACGAAGCCCATCCTCGGGACCACGTTCGCCTCATCGGCTACGACGGCCGCCGACAGACCCAGGGACTCGCCTTCGTGGTCTACCGGGGGACGGAATCATGACGATCATCGCCCCGTCGATCCTGGCGGCCGACTTCGCCCGCATGGGTGAAGAGGTCAGGGCTATCGATCAGGCAGGCGCGGACTGGATCCACGTCGACATCATGGACGGTCACTTCGTCCCCAATCTGACGATGGGCCCGGCGATGGTCTCGGCCGTCCGGCCCTATACGGACAAGCGACTCGACGTGCACCTGATGATC
>CAIVQM010000022.1 GCA_903908025.1 uncultured bacterium | reverse complement strand
TGCCCGGCCTGCACCGCCTCGTACACCGCGATCGACAGCGTCTGCGTCTTGCCGGCGATGCTGCCGGCCACCATCAGCGTGGCGCCGAACTCCCCCAGCGCCGCAACTGCCGCGTCGTCACAACCAGGACCAACCCAGACCGCGACGGGAGTGCCCAGGCGCCGCGCGAGTGTCAACAGCTCACCCGTCGACTTCTTGATCGCTCCGTCGGCCTTCTCGACCAGAACCAGGACATGACCCATCAGAACTGCTCCCTGCTTCGCGACTCGGACTCAGATGAACTTCTGCTCGGACAGGAACCCGGCCAGCTTCGCGCCGCCGTCTCCCTCATCGGTGACGATGACACCGGCTGCCTTCGGGGGGCGTGCCGCGAAGTCGGCGACGGCCGTCCACGCTGCGGCTGCACCGACAGCGGCGGCATCAACTCCGGTGTCCGACACCGACAGGGTCTCGACCGGTTTCTTCTTCGCGGCCATGATCCCCTTGAAGGACGGGTAACGCGGCTCGTTGATCTTCTCGACGACGGAGACCACGCACGGGAGCACGCCGGTGACGGTGGTGAAGCCGGTCTCGGTGACGCGGTCGATCGTGACGTCGCTACCGGTCACCTCGACGCGCTGGGCGAAGGTGAGCTGTGCCCAGCCGAGTCGCTCCGCGACCATCGCCGGGACCACCGACATCCGTGCGTCGGTGGACTCCGAGCCGAAGATGACGAGGTCGATAGCGCGGCCGGAGAGGGCCGCTGCGAGGACCGCACTCGTCGCGATCGCATCGGACCCGTGCAGTGCGGCGTCGAGGATGTGGATGCCGGAATCCGCGCCCATGCTCAGGGCCTTGCGGACGGTCTCAGCGGCACGCTCCGGGCCCATGGTGACGACGACAACCTCGCCACCGTGCGCCTCGACCAGCTTCAGGGCCTCTTCGACGGCGTACTCGTCGAGCTCGTTCATGACGCCGTCCGCCGAGTCGCGGTCGAGGGTGGAGTCCTCCGGTAGCAGTCGCTTCTCGGCCCAGGTGTCGGGGACCTGCTTCACGCACACCGCGATCTTCATGGGCGACCTCTCTTGAACCGACGGACACAACTCCACCACATTCTTGCCTGTCCAACTATATGGTGTCCATGTAAATCGGCGAGAGGAACCCCGTGCAGTCAATCGAGTTGGCCCGACGCGCCCGGATCAGCGCGCTCACCATGTGTTCTACCTCCGGCGCCTCCCACATCGGGGCGGCCCTGTCCGTCATCGACATCCTCGCCGTCCTCTACGGGCACGTTGCCGATGTCGCCCCACACCGGACCGATGACCCAGCCCGGGACATCGTCCTGGTGTCGAAGGGACACTCCGCGTCGGGCGTCTACGCGGTGCTTGCGCACGCCGGCTACTTCCCGCTCGAGTGGCTCGACGACTACTACCTCGACGGATCCCACCTCGGTGGGCACGTAACCGCCCATGGCAACCCCGGCGTTGAACTATCAACCGGCGCGCTCGGGCATGCGCTTCCCTTCGGCGTGGGTCGAGCGCTGGTCGACAAGCTCGACGGCATCGACCGACGCGTCTTCGTGGTGCTCTCGGATGGCGAGTGCGCCGAGGGCAGCAACTGGGAGGCAGCGCTCATGGCAGCGCACCACTGCCTCGGCAACGTCACCGTCATCATCGACCGCAACCGGCTGCAGATCCTCGGGCGCACGGAGGATGTCCTCGGCCTCGAACCCTTCGCGGACAAATGGCGGGCCTTCGGATGGGAAGTCGACGAGATCGACGGCCATGACCATGTGCAACTGACCGAGGCGCTGCGCGTGCGCAGCAATCGACCTCGCGTCATCGTCGCGAATACGACCAAGGGCAAGGGCGTCGACTTCATGGAGGACAAGGTGGAGTGGCACACCCTCGTACCCACGGCCGACCACCTGGCACTCGCATTGGCGCAGCTCCAGACCAACACGACGGAGGTCCAGGCGTGAGAGACGCATTCGTCAAGAAGCTGAACGAGAAGGCCGCAGACGACCCCAGCATCATGCTGCTGGTCGGAGACCTCGGCTTCGGCGTGGTCGCCGACTTTGGAGATACGTACCCGAAGCAGTTCCTGAACTGCGGTGTCGCCGAGCAGTCGATGGTCGGCATCGCGGCGGGCATGGCGGCCTCCGGGCGACGCCCATTCGTCTACTCCATCGCCAACTTCCCGACGCTGCGTCCACTGGAGCAGATCCGCAACGACATCTGCTACCACGGCCTGAGCGTCACCATCGTCTCCGTCGGAGCCGGCCTCGCGTACGGATCACTCGGCTACACCCACCACGCGGTCGAGGACATCTCGATCCTGCGGTCCCTGCCCGGGATGCGCGTGTTCTCCCCCGCGGATGCTCTTGAGTGCAGCGCCGCAGTCGACGAGATCCTCGCAACTCCCGGCCCCGCGTACCTGCGCCTAGGCAAGAACCGCGAGCCGCTCGTCAATCCGACCCAGCCGGACCTCTCGCGCGGTGAGCCGATCCTCATCAGGGACGGGAGCGACGTCACCCTCATCGCCGCCGGGCCGATCATCACCCAGGCACTCGAGGTTGCCGAGCTCCTTGCTCCCACCGGCGTCTCCGTCCGCGTCGTGAGCTGTCCCGTCATCAAGCCGCTCAACGCGGAGGCCATCCGTTCGGTCGCCGAGGGCACCGTGGGCATCGTCACCCTCGAGGAGCACACCATCCTCGGCGGCTTCGGCAGCGCGGTGCTCGAGGGCTTTGCCGTCCGCGGGTGGCGCACGCCGATCCTGCCGCTCGGACTGGAGGATGCCGCGACGCACATCATGGGCAGCCAGGAGTGGATCCGCGAGCGCGCCGGACTCGCCACTCCATACGTTCAGCAGCGGGTGGCCACATTCGCGGAAGAGAATGCCTGATGACCTACGAGACGCTGCGCTATGAAGTTGCCGATCGCATCCTCACGCTGTGGCTGGACCGGCCCGAGAACCTCAACGCCTTCACCGTCACGATGGCGAACGAGCTCATCGATGCGTTCGATCGCGCCAGCGCGGACGACGACGTCGCCGCGATCGTCGTCACCGGCTCCGGGCGCGCGTTCTGCGCGGGAATGGACCTGTCGTCCGATGGGAACGTCTTCGGGCTCGACGAGACCCAGCGGCCGACGGTTGCCGACCTCACCGATCGCTACGAAGACGCCGCCATAGTCGATGGCGTCCGTGACACCGGGGGCCGCGTCTCCCTGGCGATCTACCGCTGCACCAAGCCGGTCATCGCGGCGATCAACGGGGCAGCCGTCGGCATCGGCGCCACCATGACGCTGCCGATGGACATCCGCATCGCATCGGAGCACGCCCGCATCGGGTTCGTGTTCGGTCGCCTGGGCATCGTCCCGGAGGCATGCTCCACCTGGTTCCTGCCGCGCATCGTCGGGGTCAGCAAGGCGCTCGAGCTCGTCTTCAGCGCTGACATCCTGAAGGCCGACGAGGCGCTGGCCGCCGGGCTCGTCCGCGAGGTCGTGCCCGCCGACGAACTGCTGCCCACCGCTTACGCGTTGGCCGCGAAGTTCGTGAACGGACGTTCACCCGTGGCCACGGCCCTGATGCGGCAGATGATGTACCGCAACAGCGCGCAGCCCGATCCTGCGGAGGCCCACCGGATCGAGTCGCTGGCGATGTTCTACGCCAGCATCGGCGACGGCAAGGAAGGCGTCGCGGCGTTCCGCGAGAAGCGCGACGCCGACTTCACGTCGCAGACGTCGGACATGCCGCCGTTCTACCCCTGGTAGGTCTCTCGCTCAGGGAGCAGGAGTGCTGAACAGGATCGCCTCGCCCTGCCCACCGCCACCGCACAGTGCGACGGCACCAAGGCCACCGCCACGGTTGCGCAGCTCGTACGCCGCCGTGAGCAGAACGCGCGCGCCGCTCATCCCGACCGGGTGACCGAGTGCGATCGCACCGCCGTGCACGTTCACGATGGCCGGGTCGAGACCCAAATCGCGCATCGATGCGAGTCCGACGCTGGCGAAGGCCTCGTTGATCTCGACGATGTCGAGGTCTACGACGGTGGCCTCGCCGTCACGCCGCAAGGCGTCCTTAATGGCATTGGCCGGCTGCAGCAGCAGTGACGGATCGGGACCGGCCACCTCGCCATGTGCGCGAATCTCGGCGATCCACGTCAGACCGTGCTCCTGTGCCCATTCCTTGCTCGTGATCACGAGTGCCGCCGCGCCATCGGACAACTGCGATGCGTTGCCCGCGGTGATCGCTCCGTCCTTGGCGAAGGCCGGGCGAAGACCGCCCAGGGACTCCGCGGTCGTCTGCGCGCGGATGCCCTCGTCCTCGGTGACGATGACGGAGCCCTTGCGGCTCTTCACCTCGACGGGCACGATCTCCTCTGCGAAGCGTCCCGATGCGGTCGCCTCCGCAGCCAGTTGATGCGAGCGCGCAGCAAAGGCGTCCTGGTCCTCGCGGGAGATGTCGAGCGGAGTTCCGTACTTCTCCGTGGCCTCACCCATCGAGATGGCATCGAACGAGCAGATCAGCGCATCGCGGTCGAGGATGTCGGCTGCCTCGGCGGCGCCGTACTTGAAGCCCTGACGCGAGCCCAGCAGAACGTGGGGTGCACCCGTCATGGACTCCATGCCGCCGGCGATGACGACCTGGTGCTGACCACTGCGGATCATCTGGTCTGCCATCGCCACGGCAACCAGACCGGAGAGACACAGCTTGTTGACGGTGACCGCCGGCACCGACATCGGCAGACCGGCAGCAGCAGCCGCCTGGCGGGCCGGATTCGGGCCAGCCCCGGCCTGCAGCACCTGGCCGAACACGACGGCATCCACCTGGTCAGGAGTCACGCCCGCCCGCTCCAGCGCGCCGCGGATCGCGACTCCGCCGAGGTCGACGGCCGTCAGCGACGCGAAGGCGCCGAGCAGCTTGCCGATGGGGGTGCGGGCGCCATCGATGACGACAGACGTGGTCACGTCGAACTCCTCTGAGTGAGCGGTGTGCGGGGTCGGAAGGCTATCTGGCTGATCCGCCGCCGCCGTTCGTGATGTGAGAGTAACGTGTGCGAGGTCGTCATGTATACGGACGTCCAACAATATGTCGGCACCCATCGGAGGGCCCATGACTGACCCGGTTCGCGTCGCAGTCGTGACGGGAGCGGGTACCGGGATCGGGGCGGCCTGCGCCGTCGCCCTGGCCGAATCGTGCTCGCGAATCGTCCTGGTCGGCCGCCGTCGCGAGAAGCTCGACGAGGTCGCCGCCGGGCTACGGGCCACCCATCCCGACCTCACCGTCGACTGCCAGTCGGTCGATGTCGCCGATGTGGCGGCCGTCGAAGCCTTTGCCGCCTGGGCCGACGCCGCCCTCCCCCAGGTCGATGTCCTGGTGAACAACGCCGGGTCCCCGCAGCCGAAGATCGAGGGCGGACTCGCCGATGTGGCCGCCGCCTGGGAGAAGACCTGGCGGGCCAACACCCTGAGCGTCGTCCTCGTTACCGAGGGAATCAAGCCCCTGCTCACTCGCCCCGGCGGGCGCATCATCATCATCGGCTCGTTCGCCGCGCAATTCGGTACCGGCAGCCCCGCGTACGCATCGGCCAAGGGAGCACTGGAGACGTACTCCATGACCGTCGCTCGCGAACTCGGTGCGGATGGCATCACCTCGAACGTTGTAGCCCCCGGCTACACCATCGGCACCGAACTGCTGGCCGGCCGCATCACCCCTGAGCGCCACGAGCGACTGATCTCCGGCAACTCGTCTCGCCGTCCCGGGACGCCGGAGGAGATCGCCAGCACCGTCGCCTACCTCACCTCACCGCTGGCCGGTTACGTCAACGGCCAGGTCATCACCGCCAACGGCGGCACCTACCTACCCGGCTGAACCCACGAAGGAGAACGATGAGCACGTTCGACGAGACCGATCTGGCCCGCATCGAGGTCGCGAAGGCGCTGTTCGCCGCGTGGTCGAGCGGCGACGTCGACGCCCCCCGGCAGTACCTGACGGACGCGGCGATCCTGTGGGACAGCGTGGGCGGGCAGAAGGACGGCTGGGACGCCATCCGCGAGTACTTCGGTCACGGTCTCGCGCGATACCCGGATCTCGTGCTCG
Source organism: uncultured bacterium (assembly GCA_903908025.1). Classification (GTDB taxonomy): domain Bacteria; phylum Actinomycetota; class Actinomycetes; order S36-B12; family S36-B12; genus UBA10649. Next base: position 17,542 of record CAIVQM010000022.1, on the reverse strand, counting down.
AGCCGAACGGTGAGTTCTGGGCCCGTCCCGACGGGCTGGCACTGCAGTGGAACATGAGCGCCACTGTCATCGACGATTCGATGGGGGCCGGGCACCTGGGGAAGAAGTGGTCCGTCCCTGGGCTCTCGTTCCTCGTGTTCGACGGCATGACCGTCACCGCCGAGTACGACTACCACGACAAGGGTGCGCGGCAGCGGTCGCTCGAGGCCTGACAGCGCCTAGGACCAGCGTTCGAGCAGTTCCGTGTGCAGGTCATCGACCTGCCCGCGAGTGATGCGCACCTGCGTCACGAGGCGGCGATAGAGGAACGGCGCCACAAGGTCCTCCACACATTGCTGCACGTCACGCATCGGATCGATCAGCCCCTGTTTCTGCGCGTGTCGGACAATCTCTCCCGCGCGAGACCGGGTCTGCGAGAACGCTCGACCATGAACCTCCGCGAACGCCATGTCACGTGACGCACCTTCAATCAGCGCGACAAGAACGGCTGCGTAGGTCGGGTCATTGAGGCGGCGGGCGTAGTCAGCCAGATACCCGTGGAGTGCAGCACTCGGATCCGATCCCATGGGGATGGCATCCCGGTGCATGAGCTCGTCGAAGACCTCGCATGCCAACGACCCCATGTCCGGCCAGTTGCGGTAGATCGTGCTGCGGGAGATGCCTGATTCAGCGGCTAGCCGGTCGACCGAAAGCCCGCTCAGCCCCTCGGCTACGAGCACAGCGCATACCGCCTCGAAGACGGCCGCACGTGATCGCTCGTAGCGGGCATCGCTCATGTGCCGACTATCTCGACGAGCTGCGACAGGAACCGGAGGTGGACAGCAACGCCGATCGCCAACTGATCGGCCGTGCGATGCGTGCCCTGCTCGAATACTGTGCGTGCCGACAGGTTGACACACGCCCCACGGAAGTGGTTGTAGGCCAGCCACATCCGCCACTGCTCATCATCCAGCCGGACATCCGCGACTGCGGTGAGCCGAGCCTTCCATTCGTCGGGGCCCATGATGCGTCTGCCTCGGATGAGGGCGAGGTACGCCCAGTCCTCGGCCGCGTCGCCGACGTGCGCGAACTCCCAGTCGATCGTGGTCAGCCCGCGCTCGGGGTCGAACAACGCGTTGCCCGGACCAGCGTCTCCGTGCACGATCACCGACGGACCTGTGGGTACGAGGTTGGCGTGCAACCAATCCGCACCCAACTCAAGCAGCGGACTCTCAGGCGCATGCTTGCGGTACATCGCACGCCAGCCCTCAATGTTGTCGTCGACAACCTGCTGAGCTGAGCGGCCGGACTCGTCAAGCACCGTGACAGGAACCCGGTGCAGCTCGGCAACCGAACGGATGATGTCGTCGAGCCCCTGGTCGTCGAGCCGAACAACGCCGGGAACCTGCTCCATGACGAAGAACGGCTCGCCGAGTACCTGCCCGGACTCCTCCACCCGCTCGACCGAAGGGACGGCGAACCCCGCCGAGTGCAGGGCGCGCATCGCCCGCACTTCGTCGACGGTATTGGTGCCGAACATGCCACCCTGCTCGATGCGGACGATGACATTGCGCACGGCTCCCCCCTGCGCGACCCGCACCCGCCACATGCGCCGGGAGAAGCCGCCTCCGATGACGGTCGCCGATTGGATCGTCGCTGGCTGGCCAGCCTGCTCCGCCAGCCATTCGGCGAGCCGCGCCTGCTCCACCGGATCCACCTCGATGACCGCATGCTCGATGTCGGTGTCGTGACTGGTGAAAGCACCCATCAGCGGCGCCGCTGCGGTGACATCGTCAGCCAGCCATGCGCGCAATTCGGCCCCAGGAGCCTCCTCGTCGGCCAGCCGCAGTCGGCGGGCGGGCCAGGGATCCGCGCCGCGCTCCTCAACGTACGACTGCACTGCGGCCCACTGCTCGGCCGAACCCAGCCGTCCATTCGCATTGGCATCTGCGATGGCCTGACGGATGACGTCCTCCGCGACCCAGTCGTCCATCAGCGACCTTGCAGTCCGGCAGCCACCTCGGCCTCGAGCGCGAAGTCGTAGCCGGCACCCCACATCGGATCTGACATCTGATCTGGCGCATCGATACGGTCCGTGGCGCAGAACCACTCGTACGTCTGCTCGTGACCGGTCCGGAAACCGCGCTCAGGCGTCAGCCCGGCGTCCGCGGCCTTCTGCACCGACAGGATGCCGTGGTGCCGCGTGCCGAAGAGGTGACCGTAGATCGGCTTGGCGTCGGTGTATCCCGTCGGTACCTCGATGATCTCGGCTTCCGTGCCGACAATGTCCGCAAGGATCTCGACGTACTCTCGCGAACTGACGCCCTGACCCGTGATGTTGTAGACCTGACCGTGCGCCGCAGGCAACTCGCTCAGCTCGAAGAGATTTCGGCACAGATCGTCGACATGGCCGTAGGACGTCGTCACCAGACCCTCGTGAGGCACCAGTACCGGCAGTCCGCGGCGCAGCCGCAGGAGCATCGCCGTCTCCATGTCATGGATGTTGTTGTCCGGACCGTAGATTGCCGCGGGGCGCGCCACGGTGCCAGGGAACCCCGTTGCGCCATGCCGCTCGAGAATCGCACGTTCGGCATGCGCCTTGAAGCCGCCGTATGTGGTGATCGGATCGTCACGGTAGGGCTGATCCTCGGTCCACGGCATGATCCCCGTGGGCGCGTAGGCCATGATCGACGAGACGAAGACGTATGCGCCTACGCTGCCGTCGAGAAGGGCAAGCAGCTCTTCGAACTGGCCGCCGCCGGCCGCCATCACGAACCCCGATACGTCGATGACCGCATCCCACTGGGTTCCGGCAAGCGCCTCCCTCATCGAGTCCGTGCTCGTGCGGTCACCAACGATGCGTGACACACCCTCGGGGAGTGACGATGCGGTGCGGCCGCGGTTCAGCACGGTGACGTCGTGGCCCTCGGCTCGGACGAGGTCGACGGTGCGTCGGCCGACAAAGGTGCTGCCGCCGAGAATGAGGATGGCCATGCCGGAATCTTATAGGACATTTTGTCTCACAGTGACGTGATTCACGATAGCCTGCCGCCATGACAGATCGAGGTCGTCTCACCGGCATGGACGAGTACCCCCGGCACCAGATTCCCGGGACATTCGATTCGGTCGCAAGCGACTCCGTGCACTGGAATGACGGTTTCTACTTCACCCTCGGTGACGAGGCCACCGGAACCACCCTCTTCGCCGCGATCCGGCTCTACCCGAACACCGACGTCATCGACGGCTTCGCCTGCGTCACGGTCGACGGCAAGCAGCACAACCTCCGCTGGTCGCGCCGACTTCGGCCACGCATCGACGACATCGCGGTCGGTCCCCTGAGTCTCACGATCGTCGAGCCCCTCCAGAAACTGCACCTGACCTGCTCGGACAACCCGCACGCCATCTCCTTCGACCTCATCTGGCAGGGCCTGCACGAGCCCTATCTCGAGGACCGCATCGTGCGCTACTCCGGTGGCCGCAAGGTGTATGACCGCACCAACTTCGATCAGTGCTGCGACGTAACGGGCACCATCACCGTCGCCGGGCGCACCTTCACTGTCACTCCGGACACCTGGGTCGGAGTGCGCGACCACTCCTGGGGCCTGGGCCGCACCGGCGGCGGCTCATCAGCAGCCATCGCACCCGATACATCCCGCGATCCGCGTCGCGGTTTCGCCATGCGGCAGTGGACCATGATCCGCATGCCCGACCGCGTCATGTTCTGGCAGTTCCACCTGCAGGCCGACGGCAGCTTCGAGCCGCTGGAGACGGTCGTCATCCCTCGTGACGAAAACCAGCCGGCGTGGTCCTACGTCGACGCATCCGCGGAGGCGACCCGAGTCGACGGACTCCCCCGGGCCACCAGCACGCGCGTGTCCTTCACCCGGCCCGACGGCACGGTCGACCGGTTCGAACTCGTCCCCGTCGGCGCACCCGTCTACCTCCAGGGCGGCGGCTACCACGACGGCTTCGCCGACCGGCAGGGCCGCGGTGTCTTCCGCGGAGACGACCATGGCGAGGGCGAGGTGTGGGACGTAACGCACCCCGTCGACGTGGGCGACCCGCAGGGGTGGTTCCGGCAGCGCCCCGATGCCTGGGCGGAGAACTTCGCAACCTGCACCAACCTCGACGATCCCGCCGACCGCGGGTTCGGCCACCTCGAATGCGTTCTTGCGCCGTGACCGATCCCCGTATACAAATACTGATCGACGAACAGGAGCTCCGCGCTCTGTCTGCCACCTACACCCGCGGGCTCGACCGTCAGGACCAGTCGCTCGTCAGATCGGTCTTCGCCGATGACGCGACAACGCACTACGGCACCTTCCACGGTGGACCCGACGAGATGTCCGAGATGGCGATGCGCGCCCTCAGCTCCTATCGCACCACCCAGCACTTCCTCGGCCAGATCAATCTGACGATCGATCGCGACTCCGCTACGGGCGAGGTGTACTTCCAGGCCTTCCACCAGCACGCCACCGAGGGCTTCGACCGCTTCATCTGCGGCCGCTACATCGATCGTTACGCCCACCGCGATGGTCGCTGGCTCGTGACACATCGCACCGAGGTCGTCGACTGGACACGGACCGAACCGATCGCCGATGACTACTTCACGAAACGCCCCGAGACCGTCCGCGGGATCCGCGACACTTCGGATCTGAGCTATCGCCCGCAAGAGGCATGACGACACGCAAGACGAAGGAGCATGAATGAACGTCGAGCACTTCCAGGCCTTCCTCGATGCCGTCGAGCCGGAGCGCGGAGCAACCGTGCTCAGCGCCGTACCGCTGCCCGGCGGCTACAGCCGCGACTCCGTAATGGCCGAGGTGCTCTGGGCCGATGGCACTACCGAGAAGTTCGTACTCCGCGGCGACCCGCCCGACGAGAGCAGCGTCTTCCGCAGCGATCGCGCCGCAGAGTGGGCGATGCTCCAGGCCGTCAAGGATCTCCCGAACTTCCGCATCCCGGCGCCGCGCTACTTCGATGCGACCGGTGAATACATGGGGTGCAAGGCCATCGTCTCTGAGGCTATCGACTCCACCTCGATGCAGAAGTACCTCGATTCAGGCCCCGATCTCGACAAGGCCCGCGAGGATTTCGTCGCCATCATGGCCTCGGCCCACAACACCCCCCTCGAGTCGATTCACGAGGGCATCAAGCGGCCGACGAGCTGGATCGAGCACATCGAGGATGTCATCGCGAACTACGAGCGCATGCTCGACATCATCGACAACTGCGATCCGGTCCTGAGATACACGCTCAAGAAGATCCGGATGAACATGCCGTCCGAGGTGCGGATGGCACTCGTGCATGGCGATCTCCAGCCGGGCAACTTCCTGCTCTCCGAGGGCACCGACCCCTACATCATCGACTGGGAGTTCTCACGCATCGGCGATCCGCGCCTCGACATCGGCTACTACCTGCAGATCCCGATGCCCCCGCATCTCTACCACCCCGATCCCGAGGCATTCCTGACGTCGTACCGCGCACTGACCGGCCTGACCGAGGAGCAGATCAACCCGGCCATCGCCAAGTACTTCCTGCTGCTCGGCACGAGCCACCTGATGGTCGACATCGTCCAAGGCACCCAGGACGTCACCGACGGCCTGCATCGCGGGGTGATGGGCACCTTCCTCATGACTGCCTATGCCCACTTCAACAACCTGTATCTCGACTACTCACTCGAGTTGCCCTACTCGGAGGTCTCCGCATGATCACCCGTCCGTCGACCTCGCGCGCCCTCGAGGATGTCGTCGAAGAACTCACCCGCGACATCCTGCCGGTGATCACCGACCCGGCCCAGCAGATCCGCCTGCACATGCTCATGATCGTTCTCAACGACTGCGTCAATGCCAGCGAGCGCGAGATCTCGGTCATGCGTACCGAGATTCCCACGTACCTCGCCTTCGCTGAAGACGTGGCCACGTCAACCGGTGATCCCGAGGTCGCCGCAGCAGTGGCCGGTGCGCAGATGGGCGACTCGCTTGTGCTCAGAGACGTCATCCGCGACTACGAGAACGCCAGTCGCGCATTCTCGACAGCCATGGATCTCGTCATGGACACCGTGAACCGGGCGTTCATCGAGCGTGGCGAAACCTTGCTCAGGACGCGGGTCACCAATGAGCGCGCGATCCTCAGCGGCAGTTCGGCCGTCGGCCGCTCCGCCAGCTAGTTCGCCAGCCAACCTGTTGAGTGGAGAGTTGTAGGGGGGTTACTCGCACGTAACCCCCCTACAACTCTCCACTCAGCGGAATTGACGGAGGCGACGCCAGTAGCTGGCAGCGACGCGAGTGGCCATGTCCGTCGGCCTCCGCAGATCGTCGGCGGTCACCGTCAGCACCAGCCACCCGGCTTCCTGAAGCTCATTTCGTCGTACGGCATCACGCCGCCGGACATCCTCCTGAAGGTGCACGGCACCGTCATATTCGAGGACGAGTCGCGCTTCCCTCCAGGCGATGTCGACTCGCGCGATCCAACGGCCATTGTGGAAGACGTTGATGTTCACCTCGGGTCGCGGCAGTCCGAAGGTGATCAGGTGCACCCGCGTTATCGACTCACCGGGCGATTCCGCACGAGGATCCAACAACGGCAGTGCCTGGCGAGCGGCGACCACACCGCGCCGACGCCGTGCCCAGCGGACGATCTCCTCTAGCTCGGTCTTCCCTGATAGCTCATGCCGCAGAACATGGTCTCCCATGGCGACAACGTTGGCGAACCCGATATCTGCTGCGCAATCGAGCCACGTTCGGGCCGGGGAAGTGACCTTCAGGCCCTCCACCTCAATCACATGATGGGCTGGCAAGAGCAGCCTGCGCCCACGAACGTCAGGCCGAACCGGCCGCGCACCACCCGGTGGTCGCGCCACCCCGAAACCAACCTCTGCCCCGAGACCGAGTCGCGGAGGCAGGGGCAGGCCCCAGTAGCGAGCTGCGGAAATGTCCACGAGAACAGCGTCTGGGGACGATCCCAGAACCGCCGCCCGCCGAATCGCTCCTGGATCCGCAACGCGTTCACGTGGCAGTCGAACTCCGCGCGACGTGGCCGCGAATCGTGCCGCCCTCACCTGGCTTGCCGTCAAGCCCTCCGCTCCCGCAGCGGTCACAAGGAAAGGCTCCACTCGGGCATCGGGATCGTCCATACGCCGATCCAACGGCCATAGCGGCATGGACGACAGGGCTCAGCAGCAGCCTGTGGACGTTCACCCACCCCCTGTTGAGTGGAGACTTGTTGCGGGGTTACTCGCGCGTAACCCCGCTACGACTCTCCAGTCAACGAGTCGGGATGGGGTAGAACTTGGCCGCGCGGTCGGAGAGCGTCTCCTTGCCCGCATCGACCACCATGACCGCACCGTTCATGAACTCAGATTCATCGCTCGCCATGAAGAGGGCGGCATTCGCCATGTCCGCGGGCTTCGGCGCCCGTCCGCCGGCGTACTTCGACGACAGTCGCTCGTAGGCACCGTCGAGGTTGTCCTTGTCGCCCGTGACCAGACCAGCAGTGAGCGACGAGAGCGTGGCGCCGGGGCACAGCACATTGACGCGCACGCCGAACGGCGCCGCCTCGACCGCAACCGACTTCGACAGCCCGATGACCCCATGCTTCGCCGTCGTGTACACATGCGGACCGAGCCCGCCCTGCACACCAGCCGTGCTCGCCGTGTTGATGATCGAGCCCGAACCCTGGCTGACCATGACGGGGAGCGCGTTCTTGGTACCGAGAAACACGCTGGTGAGCAGCACCGCCATCGTGCGTTCGTAATCATCGAGTGCGGTCTCGCCAATCGGACCGGTAACGCCAACAATGCCAGCGTTGTTGACCATCACGTCGAGCGCCCCGAAGGAGGAGACGCAGGCATCGATGGCCGCGACGATGTCGGCCTCGGAGGTCACATCCGTGCGCAGAAACAGCGTGGCATCACCGAGTTCAGCTGCCAGAGCCTCGCCTGCCGCAACGTCGATATCGGCGATGACGCATCTCGCGCCCTCGGCAACGAACCGACGGACGATCCCCTCACCGATCCCCCGAGCGCCACCGGTGACGACCGCGGACTTGCCGGCCAGCCGCGCCATTCAGTGACCGTCACTCAGGGTCAGGCGCTCGATCATCGTCAGGCTCGCCTCGTCGCGTCCGACGGCGCCAGCGGCCACGATCTCGCGTGTCTGCAGCTTCCAGCCCTCCATACCCTTGTACCAGGTATCGATGTAGCGGCCATGCAGCGTCCACTCGTTGCCTTGGGCATCGCGATGCCACGCCGTGATGAGGCTCTCTGCATTGGCGTTGTCGGTCCCCGTGAAGGCGATGGAGATGTTCGTGACGGCATGCGAGGTCTGCAGGTATCGCGTGTAGGCATTCGTCCAGGCAGCGCGAAGTGCGTCATGCCCTTCGAGCCAGGCATCGCCACTGAACCTCACGCGGCAGTCGGCATGGAACACCGTTAGCTGGGTTGCGATGTCAGCCATGTCCGCCGCCTTGGCGTAGCGGTACATCAGCTGCTCGATGTCGAAGCGGTCCGGGAAACGGAGGCCGTCGAGGCGGGCGCTGCTCATGATTCCTGCTTTCAGTCGTCGGAACGGGTACTAGACGGTGCGCGATGCAATGAGGACAGCGTCGAGGCCCTCGGCGATCTGCCGAGCCGTCGTCATCGAGTCCTGCTCCTTGAGCTCGGTGGAGATGACCTCAATCGAGAAGGTGGAGTCGGGGCGGTGCGCATTGCGCGCTCTCACGAGGCCGACGAGGTCGAACTCACCCGAACCTGGAACTCGCCGGTTGCGCAAACAGTCCTCACGCAGGTCATCCGGGAATTCGGACACGATCGTCCCATCGTTGAACTGCACCGTGGAGATATAGGGCCACAGTCCATCGAGGTGTGACAGCGGCAGCCCCATGCGGTACAGGTGCCAGACGTCCATGCACATCGAGAGGTTGGGGCGATCCGCGCGCATGATGATCGCTGCTGCATCGGCCGGAGTCTGCATGTTGGTGAAGGGCAGCGGCTCGAGCACGACGTCGACCCCCCACGGCGCGAACCGGTCGGCTACGCGTCCGGCGCGCTCGGCAGCATCGTCGATCGTTCCTTCGTACGGGCCGATGGCCTGCAACCGGTCCGGCCTATACCGCTCCGCAAGGACGGCCGCCATGTCCTCCAGCGGATCCTGGTCCGCACGCATCACCCGGATCGCCTCGAGCTCGGCGATGCGCACGCCGCCGTCAGCGATGAGCGCATCAAGCTCGTCGAGGCTGTGGCCCTCCTCCAGCCACAGCTTCGCCCAGCGGACACTCAGGCCGACATCAACGAACCCGGCTGCCTTCGCGGCGGCGAACCGCTCGACGAGCGGAACCTCCGGCAGGCAGTTGAACGAGAAGGTGAAGTCCGAGAGGACCGGCTGCGCGCTAGTTGCCGGCACTGTCACGCGCGACACCTTCGTTGATGATGCGGTTGACCTGGTTGTGGAAGAACGGGATCTTGCACTCGCGGTCGTTGAAGAAGTTCTGCTTGTAGTACGAGGAGCGTGACGCGGCGTTGACGTCCTCCCATGTCCAGACATCCTCGCCCACAACAATCTTGAGGTGATCCCAGTGGCGCTGTGTACGGTCGAGGTAGGCCTGATCATCGGACTTGTACCAGAGTTCCCAGGTCTCGAACCGCGTCTTGTTGTGCGAGATCGGGACAGAACGGAACAGCTGCAGGTGCTCCGGATTGTTGTTGAAGACACTCGTCGGGAAGATCGTGTAGTGGCAGATCGCCACGGACTGGTGGTCCGGGTTCTCGCGCAGCTTGGGGAGTGCGCCCTTCAGCGGCACGACCATCATCGAGTGGCGCTCGAACTCGAAGATCCGCATCTCACGGCCGTCCTTGACGTCCTGCGGCGGGATGTGGTGCAGCGCCGGCGCATGGTAGAACTCGTTGAACGCGTCGACGACGACCTTCCAGTTGACGTCAACATCCCAGGTGACCTTCTCGCGGAGGTACATGTCCTCCATCTTGTAGGCGCCCAGGTCGACGAGGATGTCCTCGCCCAGCCACTCGTTCAGCGGAGGTGCGACGCCGGGGCCGGCAAGCACGCCCCATACCCAGCCGCCCCACTCAGCGAGCTCGACCTGCGGAGCCTTGAGGTTGTTGAGGATGTCCTGATCGAAGTCCTCGCGGTCCGGAATGCCGACGACATTGCCGGCGTAGTCGTAGACCCAGTCGTGCCACGGGCACTTGAACCGACGTGCACACGAGCCCGAGTCGCGAACGATGCGGGCACCGCGGTGCAGGCAGACGTTGTGGAAGCCGTCGAGGCCGCCGTCCTTGCGACGGGTGATGACGATGGTCTCGCCGTGGCCCTCCCAGACGACGTGGTCGCCGGTCTCGGTGAGCTCCTCGGAGCGGCACATGATCTGCCAGCTGGGGTTGAGGACGTACTTGCGCTCGAGCTCGAACCGGGCCGGATCGGTGTACCAGCTGGACGGGATCGTCTCGGACTGTCCCGGGGTGTTGGGGATGTCCTCTGCGAAGCGGAGGGGACCGTCTCCACGGGTGGGCGGGACGAAAGTGGTCATCAGGCCGGTCCTCTCGAGCGTCTGTCAGGTCTGGCAAACCTACACTTGTCTATACAACTTTCGCAAGAGTTACGTGGACATCCACGAATGTTCCTGAAGACCCACTGCTACCGATCGAGAACGAGCCGATCGCCCTTGCAGCGGGAGACGCAGGGCATCATGAAGATGCCCTCTTCACGGTCCTCCTCGGACAGCAGCGAGTCGCGATGCGCGATCTCGCCGGAGAGCACCTTGGTCTCACAGGTACCACACACTCCTTCGGCGCAACTGGTCATCACGCTGACACCGTTATCCATCAGCACCTGGACGATGCTCTTGTCGCGCGGGACGAGGTACTCGGCGCCCGTGCTGTTGAGCACCACCGTGAATTCATGGTCGCCGGGGTCGCCGCTGGTGTCGATGGCCTTCGCCGCGAAGCGCTCCACATGGGGTGCCGGCAGGCCGAGCTTCGCGCACGTCGCTTCGACAGCGGCAATGAGCGGCTCCGGTCCGCAGCAGTAGACGGCGGTGTCAGAAGTGGCCGCGCCCAGGATCTCCGCCAACGGCAGGAGACCCTTCTCGTCCTCTGGCCAGATGACCGCGCCCAGCGCCTCCAGTCGATCGCGGAAGGCCATCGATGCGCGGGTGCGCCCGCCGTAGTAGAAGCGCCACGGCACTTCCTTGTCGAAGATGACCTCTCCGAGCATCGGCACCATCGGCGTCACGCCGATGCCGCCGCCGATGAACAGGTAGTCCTTGGCATCCACGAGCGGGAAGTGGTTGCGGGGGCCACGGGTCCGGACCATGTCGCCGGCATGCACCGAGTCGTGCATGTACGACGAGCCCCCACGGCTGTTCGGCTCCCGGAGTACCGCAATCCGCCAGGTGTCCGCGTGGAAGTGGCTGCACAGCGAGTACTGACGCTCGACACCGTTGCCAAGCTGGACGTCGATGTGGGCGCCGGGCTCCCACATGGGCAGTTTCTCGCCAGATGGGGCACCCAGACGGATCGTGACGACGCCGTCGGCCTCCTCAACCCGTTCGAGAACGACCAGGTCGCGGTATTCCTCGTAGACATAGGCCATGGCTAGACGGTAGCCGCACCCACGGTGGACTCCACCGTGACCGTGCCTGCCGCACCGTCGACGGTGACCTCCATGCCGTCGAGGAGCTGCGACGTTCCGGTGGTGACAGACAGGACGCTGGGGATTCCCAGTTCTCGGCTGACGACGACAGCGTGGCTGTTCAGTGCGCCGACGTCGACAACGATCGCCCCTGCGATGAGGAACAACGGGGTCCAGGCAGCATCGGTGAAGGGTGCGACGAGGACATCGCCCGGCTCCAGCCGAGCCATGTCAGAGGGATCGTTCATCACGCACACCCGACCGGTGTAGCGGCCGGCTCCACCGCCGAGTCCCGACAGCACCGCTCCGTCCGGCAGCGGAGGCATCCTGCGCTCGGCGCGGCGAGCCCACTGCGACAGCGGCGCGGGATCCGAGGCGATGATGAATGGCGGGTCGAGCTCGAACAGCTCCTCATAGTCCGCCAGCCGCACGGCGATGACGTCGCGGAAGGACGCCGGATCCCCCGCATACGACTCGAGTTCGTCACTCATCAGCATCATGACATCCTCGGGCTTCTCGAACAGGCCCTGCTCCACGCCGCGGCGCCCGAGCTCGCGAATCGTCATGCGCACCTCGTTGACCACGGCTACGCAGGTGGCCTTGGTGCGCTCACGCGCAGGCACCGACAGCGACGTGGACGCCAGCGCCATCTCCAGGGTCGCGATCGCCTCGTCATTGCCGGCCAAGGCACTGCGCAACCGGTCGGCCGCTGCGGCACGGCGCGCAGCAAGTCGCTCATGGCGCGCGTGCGGCGAGTCCGCATCGGATGCCTTGCGGATCCCGTTGACGAGCTTGAGCGGCTGCAGCGGATCGGCCTCCCACGAGAGCGCGTGGATGTCCCACTCGTTGGGGCCGCGCGAGCCCGACTCGCGCATGAAGGCGGCGAAAGCTCCCGCGAAGGCCCGCTGTTCGTCCGACTGCGGATCGCCGATCGCCACCAGCACAGCCTCGGGGCCGGCGTCGAACAGCGCCGTGATCTCTGCGGATGCATTCGCGTCGCGTGACAGGTCCCACAATCCCCACGACGGCGACGCGGAGTCGACGTCGCCGAGGCCGGAGATCAGTTCGAGCTGCAGTTGCGGCTCCCCGATCGATGCGCACAGGCCCGACAGGATCGACGGCCCGATCGTCGACGCAAGGCTCGAGTAGTCGTGTCGGGCGAAGCCGTTGTCGAGTTCGGGCCCGAAGGAGCGGGCACGTGCCACGAGTTCCGCGACGCTGAGCGTCGTCAGGTCCGGTCGTTCCGCAGCGAGCCGCGCCGTGCGCACGCGGTCGGCGTCGATGAGCGGATAGGACGTCGAGCCGAGGACCTCACCGATGGTCGCTGCAGCCTTGGCCGACAGTTCCGGGTTGATGTCGTCGGGATGCGGCTCGTAGGGAGGGGTGTCCGGATGCGAACCGAGCAGGTCGGCATCGAACTGGTCGAGGTCGGCGCCCAGCCGAAGGCCGAGCAGTCGCATGTGCGACAGGTTCAGGTAGAAGTAGCCGCCGAAAATCCCGACCATCGGGATCTTCGGCGGGGTGTTGAACTCCTCGGCCCCGTAGATGCCGAACTCGACGAATCCCCGGTACCAGCCCGGGAGCAGACCCTCCTCGAACACCAGGCTCCACCCGAGGGGGCTCGCCGGGTCGGGCAGCACCTCCCCCGCGTTCGCACGCGTGTAGTAGGGCAGCCGCTCGCTGCGCGTCCAGTCGACGATCCAGGAATCAACCATGACTGTCTCTTCTCCTTCATTGCGAACGGGCCGGACATGCCGCGCGCCGCCGGGCCAACAGGCTCCGACGGCGCACGGGAAAGGGCATGGCTTAGTAGGGGACGGTGCCGGCGTCGACGTTGTACAGGGTGCCCGTCATGCCGTTGCCGAGCGGGCCGGCGAGCAGCAGCGCCATCCCGGCGACCTGCTCGACGGTGTTGAGCTCCTTGGTCATGGTGTCCTGCGCGAACTCGTCGAGGAACTGTTCGTAGGTGATTCCGGCGGCCGAGGCGACCTGCGCGCCGGCATCCTTCATGAGCTCGGTTTCGATCGGGCCAGGGCAGATGGCGTTGCAGCGGATGCCCTGCTGCGCGTACTCCGCGGCGGTTGCCTTGGTCAGGCCGTTCATGGCGTGCTTGCCCATGATGTAGTGGCTGACGGCCATCTTCGAGGCGTGCTTGCCCTCGATCGAGGAGATGTTGATGATGCGGCCGGACTGCTTCGGCAGCATCGTCGCGAGCGCACGGCGGGTGGCCCAGAACGCGGAACTGCAGTTCCAGTCGAAGGCCTTCTGCCATGCCTCGTCGCTGAGGGAGTCGATCATGGCCCAGCCATCGGAACCGCCGGCGCAGTTCACGAGGATGTCGATGGTGCCGTAATGGGCCACGGCAAAGTCGATGAGGGCGTCTACTTCGTCGCGCACGAGGGCATCGGTCGCCTTGAATACTGCACGGTCTCCCACGGCGAGGCGCTCGAGCGCGTACGCGCCCTTCTCCTCGGAGCGGTTGCCCAGGACGACGGAGGCGCCTTCGGCGACGAATGCCTGGGCGATCCCGAAGCCGATACCCGTGCTGCCAGCGGTGATGACCGCGACCTTGCCGTCGAGCGAACCTGCCATGGGAGCTCCTGCTGATTAGGGGTGCCCTTGCGGGTCACCGTCGTGCCGACATCACACACCAGTTACTTGAGTCCGTCAATGGAAACCGGAAAATTGGTCGTCCTAGCTTCTCTCGACCGGTTGGGCGCGTCAGGCCGTGCGGGGCGCCGGATCGCCAGCACGGTGGTTCTCGGCCATCAGTCGGTTGATCGTCTGATGGAGGTACTGCACGCCCGGCTCGTTGCGGCCGTAGATCTGTGTCGTGCCACCCACGTTGGCGACCCCCTTCTGGACGCCGTACCCGGTGATGTAGTCCTCGCCATAGGTGACGTCGTAGAAGAAGTCGCGGAAGACCTCGAGATCCTCGCGGTTCTCGTCGGTGACGGGCCGGCGGGTGAACACGCGCTGCTCGGTCATCGACGCGCCGACGCTGGTCGTCGGCAGGACCAGCGAGCAGGTCATGCGCTCACGCCACGCCCCGGCGAACGCCATGCCAGGGAACAGCCAGATGATCACACCGACATTCGCCGACGGGTCGAGGGTCTCGACGTCCGCCCCGGCCTTGATGTTGCCCTCAAGATTGCGCAGGGCGAAGGCCACTCTCTCGTGCGCCCCGAATCCGTCGAAGATGGCGGTGTTCGACAGGTTTGTCTTGAAGACGGTGTTGGGATGGAGCGAGGCGAAGTGGTACCCCTCGAGGTAGCCCTCGATGACGACCTTCCAGTTCGGGCCCGGCATCATCCGCGACGAGAACAGGTGCAGCTCTTCGAGCTTGAGTGCCTCGAGCACCGGCTTGAAGTCACCGAGCCAGCTCTCGATGTCGATCTCCAGACCGGGGGTCAGGCAGACGAAGATGAGCCCGGCAGCCTCAACGACCGGCAGTTGGATGAGATTGCGCTCCGACTTGTCGAAGTCACCGAACGTCGACTCGCCGTAGATGCCCCGCAGATCACCGTCCATCCCATATGACCAGGCGTGGTAGGGGCAGGTCAACGCGCGCGACGTGCCGGTGCCGTCAGCGCAGATGAGGGCACCGCGGTGACGGCACACGTTCAGCATGGCGTGCACTTCGCCCTTGGCATCGCGCGTGATCACCACGGGCACGCCCACGACCTCGATGGCCTTGTACGAGTTCTTCTCTGGGAGTTCGCACGTCAGCGCCAAAGGCAACGGGATCCGCTTGAACAGGGTCTCGACCTCCGTGCGGAAGAGCTCCTCGTCGGCGTAGTTCTCGACCGGCTCCTGCCAGTTGCCCTCCGCCTGGTCGGTCGCCTTGTTCCGCACGTGCTCGGCCAGCCGCAGCATCATGCGGACGGCCTCCTCGCGAGCCGCGCCGTCCAGAACCGTGCTCGGGATGTACTCCGGCAGGACCTCGGGATCAAGCTTCTCGGCGACGTCGGCCACGGGGCGCTCCTCGTAGATCGGCAGGGCCCGGCCAGCCGGCAGCACCCTGAAGTTGTCTACACAACTATGGTCTGCCGACTATCGGATGTCAATGCAATCCCGCCCTAGACGACCCGGGGCTTGGTGTATCCCTCCTGGTAGTTCTCGTCGATGAGCCGGTTGATCGTCTGGTGGAGGTACTGGACGCCGATCTCGTTGCGGCCGAAAACCTGAGTGTGGCCACCCGTGGCCGCCACCCCCTTCTGAACGCCGTACTGGGTCAGATAGTCCTCGTTGTAGACAACGTCGTAGAACCAGTCGCGCATGACCTCGAGATCGTGCTGCACGGTCTCGTCGATGGCATGGCGCACCACGATGCGATGCTCGGTGATCGACTCGTCGACCTTGCCGGTCGGCAGGCAGAGGGCGACGGTCATGCGCTGGCGCCAGCCACCGGCGATGGAGAAACCGGGGAAGGTCCAGAAGATCGCCCCGACATGGTGCGAGGGATCCCACGCCTCCTCGGGGCCGTCGACGACGTCGTCGATCGTCCGCAATGCGAAGCCGAGGCGCTCATGAGGGCCGAAGCCGTCGAACACCATCGTGTTGCCGTGATTGACGGTGAACACCGTGTTGGGGTGCGTAGCTGCGAAGTGGTACGCCTCGAGGTAGCCCTCGATCGTGGCCTTCCAGTTCGGGCCGGGCATCATCCGCGATGAGAAAACGTGGCACTCATCGAGCTTGAGGGACGCAAGCTGCGGACCCCATTCGCCAAGCCACGAGTCGATGTCCATCACCAGACCAGGAGTCAGGCAGACGAAGATGACACCGTGCTTCTCCACGCAGGGCAGCTCGATCAGTCCACGCTCGGACTTGTCGAACTCACCGAAGGTCGATTCGCCGTAGACACCCTTGAGCTCACCGCCGTCCATGCTGAACGACCACGCGTGGTACGGACAGGTGAGTGCGCGTGCGGAGCCACGACCCTCGCACAGGAGCGCCCCGCGGTGGCGGCAGACGTTGAGCATCGCGTGCGCCACACCCTTGGCATCGCGTGTCATGACGACGGGGACACCGACGGCCTCGATGGCCTTGAAGGAGTTCTTCTCCGGCAGTTCGGCCGACAGGGCCAGCGGAAGCGGGATGCGCTTGAAGATCAGGTCGACCTCGGACTTGAAGACGTCTGGGTCGAGGTAGTTGTCGATCGGCTCCTCCATCGTGGAGTCCGCCTGATCGGTGGTCTGGTTGCGCAGGTTCACCGTCAGCCGGCGCATCATGCCCATCGCCTGCTCGCGCGCCTCGCCGTCGAGGACATCGCACCGCAGCCACTGCGGCACCTCGCGCTCCAGCTCGAGGTCCTGATCCTCAGCGATCAACTCGGTCATGGCGCTCCTCAATGACGATCCAAAGTTATCTATACAACTTTGGATCATCGGAGAGGCGCCGTCAACCGCCAGGGAGCAAGTCAGGCCTTTGGTCCCGAGCACTGGTGGGCTCATTCACGCTCATCAGGACAAACCGGCCGTCGGGCCAGATCTGCACGCGCGAGATCGATGCGTACCCCGGATTGAAGAAGAACTGCCGGGGGCTGCCAATGACCTCGGCGAGGAAGGTGTTCGACGCTCCCCCGTGGCTGACGGCGACGACCCGCTGACCCAGGTGGGCCAGGCCGATGCGCCGCACGGTGGCGATCATCGTCGCGCGGAGTTCGTCCGCGTTGTGTGGGGGCAGGAACTCGTCCTCGAACCGACCCTGCCGGAACGACTCTGCGCGGCTGGGATCCTTGAGGTTCTCCGTACCCACGTACTGGGTCGCATTGGACACCCACTCACGCAGGCCCTCGTCGATCACGAGTTCCAGGCCGCGGTCGGCAGCCAGCGGCTCCGCCGTCTGCACCGCACGCTTCAGGTGGCTCGCGTAGACAGCACCGATCGGGACTCCGTCGAGATGCTGCACGAGCGCCT